>CAZOHX010000007.1:0-18198 GCA_964579315.1 uncultured Saprospiraceae bacterium | reverse complement strand
TCCAATCCATATTTACTGGAAGATCCGCAATGGATGTGACTCCATTGATTCCCAATGAATCGCATTCTGACTCTGGAACATCTAATAAACTATAATTCACCATATTGGGAGGACCAGAATAATGTTTTCGAGGCAACACCAACCCTCGTAACTCAAAATCACAATCTAGTCCTTTTTCATTTGGATGATTTATCACGTGCATGTATTTCGAAGGGTATCTTGTACTGATATAAATTTTTCCGTTTGCGGCTAGCATATGTTTGTCAAAATAGGTAGGATATGGGTCTTCTACTCCATCATAAACGCCTACAACGATCTTACTTTTCACTGGATCATCTGACCAGCAATCAAATTGAAACAAGGTATCTACTGCTGAAAAATACATAAACCTACTATTGGGAGAAAAGGAAATCCCCCCACCCTTTGGGAAAATATCACATATATGATTGAAGTCATGTCCATACCCCAAATAGCCGAAAATTGAGGGCTCTTTTAATTGTCCTGTACACCTATCAAAAGTCCAAACTCTTCCTAGAAAACTGTTATCTGACTGGGCGAATAATTTACCATCTGGAGAAAAACACGTCTGTCCAATTTCTGTAGCAACAGTGGTTAATCCAATATCTTTTTCGCCCAATGTAATTCGTTTAAATCCATCAGGAGAAAACAAATAAATAAGATTTGGATTGTAAATTTTATTTATTCCATCAATAAAAACAATATACCAATCTCGTCCATTCGCATGACGCACTGCTGTTAAAGTTAAGATACTCTCTAAAATATGTGCTCCAAATACATCTGAAAAAGACTCATTTTTACGAACCACTCCACCTAAACCATTATTTAAAGTCATATCTACCTCACTTACTTGCATTGTAAAAGGATTCACGGCTGCAGATTGAAAAAGACTCAACACCGCATAATGATCCTTTCTACCAGGATAAGGCAAAATCATGACTGACGTTTGCCCAGAGTATCCTACATCACACAAAAGATCACTGAGATAGCCATTATTCAAATCACTCCCACTTTCCATAATTTCGTGGTTCTTATTGATTATCTCACATCCGTTTGTATAAAATAATAACACCCCTTTTTCATCACTTATACAAGCTATGGCATCAAATCCAATGGGAATATCAAACTCTGTTATTGTTGGATTTTCAGTTGCAAAATTCAATATCATACCACCTGTTCCATTTGTGGCATCATTTGGATAACTTCCCAATACCCAATTTATATTTTCCTGCCCACTTAACCAAAAATTGCTAAAGCACAGTATCAAGATTATTAATATATTTTTTAACATTGTTATTTTTTTTTGAATTCAAAATAAGGGTAAAATACAAGTACATCTGTCCATCTGCTTATGGAATAGTATCACAAGCACTTCCTTCTATTTTTCCTAATCTCAAATTAGGATAGTTTGGACTCGTTCCAAAGGTATAAATAGGTAAAATTAGCCCAAATGGATCAAAATCACAATCCAATCCTTTTTTATTAGGCTTGTTGATTACAGCATTTTCCTTATTACCAAATTTCCGAAATATATATATCTTACCATCGGGTCCTCTTGCCATTCCTCTATAATAAAAATTACCACCTGCTATTTTAATTCTAGATTGTTCAATATCATCACTCCATAAATCATATTGAAAAATATCTTGATCAAAACAAACGTATAGAAATCGAGAATTGGCGGAAAAAGCCCCCGCAGAAGTAGGAGGAAATGCTGTCTTACATCCTAAAAAAACAGTTTCGTAAGGCCATTTCATCCATAAAGAATGGGACAATGCTCCCGTACATCTATCAAAATCTAAAATTTCAATATGATTATAGGCACTAACCCTTACATATTTTTCTCCATCAGGAGAAAAAAAGGATCGCCCTGAATTTGGGTAAATCATATCAATACCTACAAACTGCTGAAAAGGACCATTAATTCCATCAGGAGATAAAAGAAATGAATAGTGAATATTTACATCCTTGCGAAAGACTAGAATCCACCAATCTCTTCCATTGGCGTGTCTTACCGCAGACATTTGAGCCTCTAGATTTGAAGATAAAGGCAACTTAACATTTTTTTCAACCACTTCACCTAAGCCATTATCTCGATTAATATCAATAACCGCATATGAAATATACTGATAAAAAATTGCTTGCAATGGAAACTGGTTGATATGCAGAAAGACAGCCTTTGTGGAATCTCCAGGAAAAGGAAGAAAGAGAATAGATTGATTACCAGGATATCCGTTATAAAATTGACTACTGGTATCACAATTAGGTTTTATTTGGTAACCTTCTTTCAGTACTACAAATACACTATCCCCATTTTTCATTACTTTATGATTAATATTGTACATACGACATCCATCACTGTAAGCTATTAACTGACCCTCGTCATCACAATAACTAGCATTGGATTTAATACTACAGGAAATATTAATTGGAGTAATACTAACACCCGACGAATCAAATGTCATGGTACATCCATCTTTTGTACTTGGATTGGACCATATATCTCCAAATACCCATGTATTATCATACTTTTGTGCTTGGAGGGTGGTAATATTAATAAATAATAAAAGAAGAATTAACAAACGCATAGGTAAAACATTTAGTGGTTTAACAAAGGAGCTTTTGCAACCGAAAAGCTACAAAAGCTCCATAAAATTATTTATTTATAACAAATTTACTTGTATATTTTGTCCCTGTGCTGTCCTTCACTTCTAGAAAATAAATTCCATTAGAAAGAGAAGAAGTATTAATCTTCAGAACAAACGTATTCTCAAAAGTAGATTCCATGAGTACTCCGCCAGAGATACTAGAGACTTTATAAGACCCCAAAATTGAATTTGGAAAAGATACTTCTACATAATCAGATGTAGGATTTGGATAAATATTCCAATCCATATTTACTGGAAGATCCGCAATGGATGTGACTCCATTGATTCCCAAAGAATCGCATTCTGACTCTGGAACATCTAATAAACTATAATTCACCATATTAAACCATTCAACTCCTTTGTAGATTTTAGACAAAATAAGAACAAAATAAGAGAAATATTTTTTTTCATATCGTAATAATTTTTCAACAATGTTAGAAATAAGAATAATCATTACAAAATTATCACATAAAAATCCCACAAAATGACAACTACTTATCAAATTAAACAAATCCTACTCCCGTTTTCGAATAACAAATCGTTGTACCAAACGATACCCATCCTCGTCCACCAAAGTCAAAATATGCTTTCCTATTGTAGGATTTAAAGCCATTTCATGAAACGATTGTGTGCTGCCGATATATTCATTATCTATATGCCAAAATATTTTTTGCTCTGGATGGCGATGGGCTACCTTGAAAACCGTTCTCCCAATCTTGCCATCTAATCCTACGGGAACAAATATCTCGGTCAGTTGCCTTGGATAGATCAATTGCATCGGTTGTTCTACTCCATTTTCTTGACAATCAGCTCTAAATGGGGGCAATACTTCATAATTGGGATGTTTCTCCTTATAATAATGCTCCATCAAAGGGGGCAATTCAAACCAAGGAATATGTACCATCTTATCTGGAGTAACACAATTGGCACTCACTTGAAATTGTCGAGTAGTATCCAAATGCACCATCTTATGATAAGGACATATTTTGACTTTTTGCTTGGTATCTACGACCCAAACGGTATCTACAGGACACAAATCAGAAGCAACAAACCCACTTTCTTTACAAATTGTCATCTTTTTCATCTCATCATAGGGTGCATCAAACCAACCTCTCGGGTTTAAATAGTCAAATACATCAAATAAAACAGGAGCTGCCGCTAAGACGCCTACCAAGCCTGGTCGCCCTTCTCCATCGGCATTTCCAACCCACACTCCTACGGCATACTGTGTATTCACACCTACTGCCCACGCATCTCGAAAACCAAAGCTAGTCCCTGTTTTCCAAGCAATTTTTTCGCTAGAGCCAAAACTTTTCCAATCTCCTTCTGAACTAGGTCGCTCTAAAGTTTGCATGGCACTAAAGGTTTGATAAATTGATGCCGCACTCAATTTTGGATATTGCTCCACTCTTTCAGATGCATCTGAAGGGACAAATGGAGTATTAAAATCATAATTTAATCCTGCAAAATCTTTTAAATCATATTTTCCATTGTAAGGATAAAAATGGGATAGTGTTCTTGCCATATTCGAATACGTTTGTGTAATCGTCCATAAATTGGCTTCTGCTCCACCCAAGATCAAGGGCAATCCATAATAATCCGCTGATTTATTTATCGTAGAAAAACCCAATCTTTGTAAATCTTTATGAAATTTTTTCAATCCATATTGTCCCAATAATCGAATAAATGGGATATTCAAAGAGCGAGATAATGCCTTCTTTAAAGGCACCGCTCCATCATATGTTTCATAATAATTGACGGGGCGATAGCCCATCAGATGGGTGGGAATGTCTGGAATTAACGTTTCTGGAAAAATGATGCCATCATCCAAAGTTTCTGCCATTAAAATAGGTTTTAATATACTCCCCGTACTTCTTGGTGCTTTGATGATATCCACATCTTCTTGATGCTTTTTTCCTGCGTTTGGAACATTTCCTACATAAGATAATATGTCTCCTGTAGGCACATCCACCACAATAACCGCCATATTGTGAATACCATTTCCGAGTACCCGACGACTGTTGCGTTTTACAATTTCCAGTATATTTTTCTGAATTTCTTTATCGACGGTGGTTTTCAATTTGGTTATTACATGCTTTTTCCCTCTAAATTTCTCTTTATAGGCTCTTTCGAGCAAATGCGTACTCAATCTAGGTAAACGATGTGGTTTTTGGGGCAAGGGCTCTTCTTTGGCAAGGTCACATTTCCACTGCTCCATATAGCCATCCGCTACTAATTTATCCAATAATCTATTTCTCTTTGCCATCAAAAGATGTTGATTTTTACCTGGTCTTATCAAGGATGGACTATTGGGTAATACTGCCAAGGTAGCGGCTTCTCCCCAACTCAATAATTTCGGTTTTTTTCCATAATATCGCCATGCCGCAGCATCCAAACCTACCACGTTCCCACCAAAGGGAGCATTGGAGGTATAAAGTGCCAATATTTCATCTTTGGAATAGGTCAATTCCATTCGCCATGCAGCAAACATTTCTATTACTTTCTGAATTATCGTTCTTTTCTTCCTTTTGCGAGACATTCTGATAACTTGCATACTAATTGTACTAGCCCCACTTACGACTTTATTATTTTTGAAATTTTGTACGACAGCACGACCAATTCCATAGAAATCTACCCCGTGATGGGATAAAAATCGCTTATCTTCAAAGGCTATAATGGCATCATGAAATTTTTTAGGGACATTGGAGTTAAAAGGGAATCTCCATTGTCCATCTGCCGAAATTCTAGCTCCTAAAAGTTGACCATTTCGATCTTCCAAGACCATACAAGTAGGGTCATTGAATAAATGTCTTGGAATACTAAACCAAAAAAGAAGAAAAAGAATAAAAAATATCACCCCAAAGGTCTTCTTTCTTTGTATGACAAACTGATAACCTTGTTTGAGTCTTTTCAATCTCCCCTATTTTGAAATTACACGTTCAATTTCTTTGATTAAAATCTCTCCTTCCTTAGAAAAAGTTACTTTATTTTCTTTTGATTCTTTTAACCCCATTAATAAAGCAAAATTATCTGCCAAAATTTCATCAGGATGAATGGTATATTGAGTATTGTCCTTGATTTGATCAAAAAAACTATTCATAAAAGTTGGATCCAAAGTGCTATTCCCCTTGGTATCCGATACTACTTCGTATCGTCCAGCATTGCTCTTTACTTCAAACAAATCGAAAGAAATATATTCAAAAAAATTGTGCTTTTTTGAAGTAAAATGCATCGAATTTGAAAAAATAATAGGAAATGCATCTACATAATGGTTTTTTCCATCTGTTAATTGGATTTTTGTCGCATAATTCACTCCATCAGGATTGAGTAAAATTTTATCTTTTAAATGAGCCACCATTGCCAATTTATCAGGAGATGAGACTGTTTCAAATCCAATCAGTTTGTATAAAGATTTTCTCTTATCTAAGTGCAATCTGGAATAAATATGAAATATTTCATGAATCATTGTATTTCGAAATCCAATACTTCCTACATTTCCCATCGTTTCATAAGGAATAATGATCGACTCATTTCTCGTGTAGTACATACCTGGTCCATAATGCTTGGATTTAGTCTTTATCAATGACAAATGCGGTGGAAAAATATCTTTAGAAACTAAATCACAAGTATTTTTTATCGATTTAAATAGATTTTGCAATGCTTTTGATTCATCTTCTGTAAAGGAGTCAACATCCTGCTGCAAATATGATTTATAAATATTCAATGCTTCAGTTCTTGGATAATTTGATAAATCTTGTCGGGTCTGAATGGACATGTCCAAACGATTGATATCATCAAAAAAAGAAGTAAACTTATCTGTAACTATAGCCTTTGCTGCTTGAGTACTATCCATCACAACTACCCCAACAGAAGAATCATTTGGACTGATTTTTTTCGTTTTACAAGAAAACAATACCAAAATAAGTAAAGGGACAATATATCGTTTTTTCATATGGATTTTTAATTATGTATGTAAAGAAAATATACTCAAAAAACACTCGTCTTTTGACAGATTCAGTGAGAAAAAATCATATCAAACTAAGTCATCATCCTTCCAATCTTTTACTTTTTCCGCCTTCAACGCATCCAAATCCAAATGGTCATCTAAGTCCAGATCATCTTCCTCATAAATGCCCAACTTTTGCAATTCCTTTTCCATTTGCTGTTTTTCCCAATCAGCACTTCTTCCTGGAATACCAAAAACCCCAATATAATGAAATGCAATGCCTATCCCCCATGCAGCCAATGGAATTGGAAACCAAATTTCGCTCGGATCTGTAAACAAATTGATAAATAGGAAAAAAAAGCCCATTATCACATACGAAGACAGATGAATGAAAAACCCTTTCTTCGCTTTTACTTTTTGCTGAGCCAACTTATATTTACGGTCTAAATCTGTCATAGAGTAAAAATAGTTCTTTGACAAATCCTGTTTTTGAAGCATTTGTCAAAGCATGTTAAAAAAAATGTAATTCAAACCACTAATCCACACCCATAGCCCCTTTCTAAACCAAAAGTAACCATTTAATACTCATATTTCATTTTTTTATCATAAAAAAGATTGATAATTCCACAAAAATAGACTAAATTTGTAAAAACACAGACGAACTGATTGGTTATGCAGATTGATTTTTCTAAATATATTACGGAGTTACTTTTTTTAAATCCACGGGTTATTATTCCTGGATTAGGGGCATTTGAGTCCCAATATCAAGAATCTTCTATCGACTTCGTACAGGGAGAAATATTACCTCCTAGTAGTCAATTGGTATTCAATGAGACGGTCAGTCAAGATGATGGCATACTCACTTCTTATATTGTACAAAAAACAGGGTTTTCTGTCGGAGAAGTTTTATCGACCTATTCAAGTTTTATCGATGATATAAAGTCGGCATTGGATAAGAAGGAAATGGTCGCTTTCCCTTCAATTGGTCGTATTTATAAAAACTTTGAAGACAAAATTCAATTTTTACCAGAAAATACAAATTTTAATACTGAAATGTATGGTTTACCACAAATTCAGTATTATCCCATTTTGCGGTCAAAAGAGCAATTTATTGCTAAAAAAGAAGCCGAAGCCGAAAAATTAGCCGTAGTCCATAAACAAAAATCAGCTCGTTTTGATACTCAAAAATGGATGAAAGCTGCCATGCCATATGCCGCTGCAGCTATATTAGGTTTTTTCTTTATTAAGTATGCTCTAACAGAGAAAACAACCACTTTGACAGGTCCAAAAAAAGAATTGGTTTCCGAAAAGAAATTAAATCAACATGCAGGTTTTAGTTCCAAAGAAATTGATGAAGCTATTGCCGAAACAGAAAATCCTTCTTCACAATCTTCTAAATTATATAGCCAAGGAATAGGTACAATTGATGAAGAAGACTCCACGGAAAGCCTTGATACTGAAAGTGCTACGCCCTTACGCAATCAAAAGGAAGCTATTATTATTGTGCATTCTTTCGGTAATAGAAAAAATGTAAAAAGAATGATTAAAAAATTAAGTAAAATGGGGTTCACTCCATATACTGACAAATTTAAAGGGCTGACTAGAGTTGGAATTCAATTTTCTTACGATGAAAAATCACAACTCCAAAAAAACTTACATATTCTCAGAAAGCGTATCAATAAAGGTGCTTTCCTTGTGAAATAATCCATTCTTTTTTTGCTTTCAACTCCAAATTATAGTTTTAGTTTACAATAAAAATATTACATTTATTCTGAATATTTCACAAATTTCATTAGATTTGTATAATCAAGGCTATTTTTAAGTAGTCTAAATGTAAACACTTTTTTATTTTAACAAAACAATACCAGTATGTCAAATCATTACGACGTTTTGATCATTGGTGGAGGAACCGCAGGAATTATGGTTGCTTCACAAATGAAAAAAGCAAAACCAAACATTAAAATTGCTCTGGTCGATCCAGCAGACACACATTATTATCAACCCGCTTGGACTCTAGTAGGTGCAGGTACTTTCGACTTTGATAAAACCGCTAGACCTATGTCCTCCTTGATTCCGTCTGGAGTAAAATGGATTAAAGAGTATGCAGATACTTTTGACCCCGAAGGAAACGCTGTCACTACCAAAAATGGAACAAAACTGACTTATGACTATTTAGTTGTTTGTCCAGGAATTAAAATTGCTCCAGAATTAGTAGAAGGCTTAACAGAAGCTATGGATAAAGGGGTGGTTTGTAGTAACTACACCGACTCAAAACACACGTGGAAGGTATTACAAAATTTCAAGGGAGGAACTGCCCTTTTTACACAACCTGCTACACCTATCAAATGCGGAGGTGCTCCTCAGAAAATCATGTACTTAGCAGATGATCACTTTAACAAAACTGGCGTTCGTAGTAAAACAAATATTGTTTTTGCTACACCAGGAAGTGTCATTTTTGGAGTGAAACCCATTGCTAAAACTTTACTTGAAGTAGTGGACAGAAAGGATATCAACTTGAGATTTTCTCACAAACTCGTAAAAGTAGATGGTCCGAATCAAATCGCTTGGTATGAAGTGACCAAAGATGTAGAAGCAGGAGGCTGTGTAGTGATTACCGATGGAAAAACAATTGACAGCTCTATCCAAAGAAATTATAAAGATGTCAAGGTAACCAAAGATGGTAACCGTTTTGGAATTCATTTTGATATGATGCACTTAGCTCCACCACAATCTGCCCCTGATTTTATAGCAAAATCTCCTTTGGCGAATGATGCGGGGTGGTTAGATACCAATAAGCATACTATGCAACATAATAAATATAAAAATATTTTCTGTTTAGGAGACGCCGCAGCATTGCCTACTGCAAAAACAGGGGCTGCCATTAGAAAGCAAGCACCAGTTGTAGTTGCAAATCTTCAAAAAATGATGGAAAGTAATACAATAACTAGCAAATCTTACAATGGATATTCTTCTTGTCCTTTAGTAACGGGATATGGAAAAATGGTATTAGCTGAATTTGATTACGATAAAAATTTCACGCCAGATCCAAAATTGAAAAGAATGTTTATTTCCGATTCTTCTAAAGAACATTGGAGATTGTGGATGTTAAAAAAATACATGCTTCCTTATCTATATTGGAATAAGATGATGAAAGGCGAACAAGTTTAAATTTGTATTCTAAATCTATTTCTTCCCGAAAGTTAAAAACTTTCGGGAAGTTGTTCTAATATTTTCTTATCTTTGCGGACTATGAAGAATATTAGAAATTTTTGTGTAATTGCCCATATTGATCACGGAAAAAGTACCCTTTCCGATAGAATGCTTGAATCTACCAAAACCATTTCCGAGCGGAATATGCAAGATCAAGCCTTGGATAATATGGATATAGAAAGAGAAAGAGGGATTACCATTAAAAGTCATGCCATACAAATGTATTATGACCACAGCAATGGAGAAACCTATACTTTTAATCTTATTGACACTCCTGGGCACGTCGATTTTTCTTATGAAGTTTCTAGAACCATCAAAGCATGTGAAGGGGCTCTCCTTTTAGTAGATGCATCTCAAGGAATTCAAGCACAAACTATTTCCAATTTATATCTTGCCATAGAGCACGACCTAGAAATCATTCCTATCCTAAACAAAGTAGATATGGAAAGTGCTATGATTGAAGAAGTTTCCGATCAAATTATTGAATTAATAGGTTGTGATGTAGATGATATTATTCATGCAAGTGGGAAAACAGGTCAAGGAGTTGAAGATATATTCAATGCCGTAGTTGAAGTGATTCCTCCACCGCAAGGAGATCCGAAAGCACCTTTACAAGCATTAATTTTCGATTCTGTATTCAACTCTTATCGTGGAGTGATTGCCTATTTCAAAATTGAAAATGGTACTATGAAAACAGGTGAAAGAATCCGTTTTTTCAATACAGGAAATGAGTATAAAACAGATGAAATCGGCATTCTTCAAATGGAGCAAGTACCTAAAAAAACACTTGAAGCAGGAAATGTGGGTTATCTAGTCACAGGTAGTAAAATCTCCAATGAAATAAAAGTAGGCGATACCATTACCAATGTAGAAAATCCTTGTGAAGAGGCAATTCCTGGTTTTGAAGATGTAAAACCTATGGTCTTTGCGGGTATTTTTCCCGTTGATAACGATGATTTTGAAGATTTGAGAGATAGTTTGGAAAAACTTCAATTGAACGATGCATCTTTGGTTTTTGAACCAGAAACATCTACTGCTCTAGGCTTTGGATTTAGATGCGGTTTCTTAGGCATGTTGCATTTAGAAATTATTCAAGAGCGACTATCTCGAGAATATGACCAAGAAATCATTTCTACAATTCCAAACGTTTCTTATTTTGCTTATACCAAAAAAGGAGAGAAAATTCTAGTCAATACTCCTACGGATTTACCAGAAATCACAAAGTTGGATTTCGTAGAAGAACCCATTATTGAGGCTCAAATCATTACCAAACCTGAATATATTGGTCAAATTATGACCTTGTGCATGGATAAACGGGGTATTCTTTTAAAACAAAATTATTTGACTGAAAAAAGAATTGAATTGACTTTTGAATTGCCCTTGGCTGAAATTGTATTTGACTTTTATGATAGACTAAAATCCATTTCGAGAGGCTATGCTTCTTTTGATTATACTCCCAAAGAATATCGTCAAGCAGATTTAGTAAAAATGGACATCATGCTCAATGGAGAGCCTGTTGATGCATTATCTTCCTTAGTGCATAGGACAAAAGCAGCAGCATTTGGAAGACAAATTTGTTCAAAACTCAAAGGTTTATTACCAAGACAACAATTTAAAATTGCTATTCAAGCATCTATTGGTGCTAAGATTATCGCAAGAGAAACTATTTCTGCTTTGAGAAAAGATGTAACTGCCAAATGTTATGGTGGTGATATTACTCGTAAGAGAAAATTGCTAGAAAAACAGAAAAAAGGTAAGAAAAAAATGCGTCAGATTGGAAAAGTTCAGATTCCGCAAAAAGCATTTTTGGATGTATTGAAGTTGGATTAAGATTTTTTTATATCAAGTTTAGAAGGTGTATCGATTGTCTTATGACAATCTATTTGAGTTTACCCTCACCAAAGGTAGGCAGTTGAGTTAGATTCTCTACATAGATAGATTTCACTTTATAAAAAGGAACATGTCCCCAATGCAACTCAACTCATCACCCAAGAATTGCATTCACAATTCTATCTCAACTTCTCCCTTTAAAAACAAATAATATTCTAAAACTACTAGTTTTAACAGTATTAAAACCTTCTCGTCTCATTTTATTTTATTACTTTTGATTACTATAGCTTTACCCATCAACATATCACCTTTGTAATCAAAACTTTTTGGGTAAATGAAACATTTTTTTGCATCAATTTTTATACTTTTTCATTGGGTTGGAATGGGTCAAGCAGTGCTGTATTCAGAATGTGGTCATCCCGTTGCTCATGACTATTGTGCACAAGCTCCCACACCTAGTTTGTGTGAGTTAGACGGATTCAGTGCTACTACGGACAATTTTACCCATACAAATGATCCCGTTGATGACATGAATCTCACCTATTTTTTCTGTGGAGATAATACAGATACACATGATAATATGTGGATTAAATTTGTTGCGGATGGACCTTATGTAACGTTCAGTATCCAAATAAATAATTGTCTAGGAAATGAAGTATCCACAGGTATTCAAGTTGCTATCGCAGAAACAGATTGTCAGAATAATTACAATAGTCTTGCCTGCTCAAATTGTGGAGAAACCAAAACCGTTTCGTCCCCCGTTACTCCTGGAAACACTTATTATCTCATGATTGATGGCTGTTATGGTGATATTTGTGAATTTGTAATTAATGTGGTAGAAGGTATTGCAGGTACGGTCGTCGAAGTAGATATACCCCAAGAAGGTGTTTGTAAATCTGCAACAGATGGTAATACGGCAACATTGGTAGCCAATACGATGCCCGTAAACGGAGATTACACTTATCAATGGTATTCTTTAGACGGAAAAATATTGAGTAATCCTGAAAAAAAATCAATTGAAGTCGAAGGCAAAGGACATTATTATGTCGAAGTATTTGATCACATCAATTGTTGCAGTACTACGGAATTTACGGAAGTACTCATTGATCCCACCTCCCCCATTGCTCATGCTACCGTACAAGATACTCTCGATTGTGTGCATACAGAAGCAACTTTAATAGGTACTTACGAGCCTTTCGAAGGTGAAAACTATGCTGGACGATGGAGAACTCGGATTGGATTACCCGTTGGACACAATTCTACTGAAACTGTCTCAAAACCTGGTACTTACTATTATATTGTGAAAAATACGAGATCAAATTGTATCGATACTCAAATTGTTGAAGTAGCAATTGATACTGTTACGCCTGAAGCTATCCCGATTTTTGATGGCACATTTAATTGTAAAGCGGAAGGACAGTCCGTTGATTTATTAGGAGAAAACTCCTTGCCTAACGACCAACTACGCTATTTTTGGATAAATCCTAATGGAGATACTATTAGTACCCAACAAAATATCACAATAGATACTACTTTTTTAAATTATCAATTGACCGTGGTGGATACAACCAATGGCTGTGCTCATTCAAAATCTATTGACATTCCAGATGAAAGAGGAAATCCTATTGCCAATGCAGGTCCAGACCAAGTCATTGATTGTAATACAAATACTGTGAATTTGGAAGGAATTGCTGAAATTGGAAATTCCATTTCTGATTATTTTAGTTACCAATGGATAGATGAAAATGGCCTTATTGTTTCTAATGAAGCCAATTTTACTACGGAAATCGAAGGAAAATACACACTTCTTGTAACCAATTTAGATTCAGGATGTAAATCATCTGATGAAGTAGAAATTTTTAATAAAATTGAATATCCAGAAGCAATCATCTTATCTCCTGAAATTCTAACTTGCAATCGTCAAGAAATCATATTAGGTGCTTCTCCTACGCTTGAAAATGGGGATTTTATACTCCATTGGGTTAATTCTTCAGGAATAGATCTTGGCAATTCAAACCAAATAACTATTTCAGCATCAGGAACTTACACACTTTCAGTTCTCAATCCAAAAAATGGCTGTATTTCTTACCAAACCGTAGAAGTACTTCAAGATTTATCTACTCCTACCAATATACAAACCATCAATGGAACCATTGATTGTAATTCGGGAAGTGTTACACTCTCAGGGTCTGTGGATCAATCTGACTCAGATGTCACCTATCAATGGGTAAACGAAAATAATGATATTGTAGGAGATAATTCAGAAATTTCCGTTTCAGAAGATGGCGTTTATACCTTAATAGTCACCTTAAAATCAACAGGATGTACTATTTCTAAAGAAGCGATTGCTACCAGTAATATGAATCTTCCAAATGCGACTATTTCTCCAGAAGGAAATACGCTAAATTGTGAGAAATCATCTTTACAAATCAATGGATTTTCTTCTACTCCAAATACATCTTTTTCTTGGAGTGGTCCCAATTTGAATACCAGTTCATCATCCATTGAAGTTACAACACCTGGCATTTATACTTTCAGCGTTACCAATCCAGATAATGGCTGTGTTAAAAATATAGATATTGAAATATTCGAAGATTTATCTCCACCAGAAGCAAGTATTCAGCCTCCTAATATTTTAAATTGTGTCCAAGATCAAGTATCTATAAATGCTAAGATTATGAATCTGGATGATATGACCTATTCTTGGACTACTTTGGATGGCAATATCTTGAGCGGTGTCAATACTTTAAATCCAATGGTCAATCAAAAAGGAACTTATACCCTAATGGTTACTAATAAAAGAAATCATTGTACTGCCAATTTTGATATCCAGGTAACAGAAAATTATGAAATTCCAAATATTGATGTAGGTTCTGATAAAAAGTTAACTTGTGATGTACTCAATGTTGAAATCGGAACGAATAAAAATGACAATTACAATTTACAATGGTTCGATGAGCAAAATCAAGTTTTAGGAGATCAATCTTTATTAGAAATTCATTCCCCAGGAAAATATCAATTGATTGCAACAGACACTCAATCTGGATGTACATCAACCGATTTTGTAACCGTAACCCAAGACATCACTCCACCAGAAATTGATATTGTGGGTGACAACTTATTATTGGATTGTAATCATCCATCACTTCCTTTACATGGAGAAACTAATATTTCAAATCCTATTTATGAATGGGATGGTGTCAATGGTTTTTCTGCATCATCCAATAGTATCTCCATTGATGCTAGTGGACAATATCATTTGTTGGTCAAAAATCCAATCAATGGTTGTACTAGTGAAACATCTATTGAAGTTCATGAAGATTTTGAAATACCACAAGTCCAGATTCCAACCCCTGATTTATTAACCTGCAAAGTGGATTCTATTGAAATAAATGCAATTGTTACTAATGGAATAAACAATTTCACCTATGAATGGGCTTCAAATAATATTGCTATCAGTAATGAAAATAAGATTCTTGTCACAGAACCAGGCTCCTATCAATTAATTACAACCAACAATACCAATGGTTGTTCTTCAACCCAACAAATTCAAGTAAATCAAAATATTCTCAATCCAAATGTAGATGCAGGAAATGATGCCATCATGGATTGTGCAACACAATATGTAGAATTAAAAGCATCGGTTACTTCTCAAAATCCAAATAGTTCCTTTGAATATGATTGGCGACTCAAAGGTGTTTCTGTCGGAAACACAGAACAAATAAAAGCAGAAGAAATTGGCGTCTATACCTTAGAAGTTATTGATGCAAACAATGGTTGTAAAGATATGGATGAAATAGAAATTCAAGCTTCTATGGACGCTCCCGATGCTATCGGATCTATCAGCAATCCACTTACTTGCAAGACCACAACTGCAATTCTCGATGCATCTCTTTCCCAACTAGCTCTAAATAGTACTGGAATTTTGTCTTATGAATGGTATTTTGATGGTAATTTGATTAGCAATGAAGCTACTTTGATGATTGAAAATGCGGGAAATTATCAACTCATTGTGAAAGATAATTCCAATAATTGCAGCGATATTACCGATATCAATGCAATACTTGACAATACCCCACCAAACTTACCTGTAATCCAACCTGATACGTTGACTTGTGCCGTTTTATCCATCCAACTTGATGGTCTTATTTCAGAAACTGGCAATTTTAAATATACTTGGCTAGGTATGAATGATATCCTTTTAAGTGAACAAAATACACTAGAAATCACCACATCTGGAAATTACACATTAATTGTTGAAAATGAAAAAAATGGTTGTTCGGATGAATTAAGTATTGAAGTGCCTGAAAATAAAAAACGACCAATTGCCTTTGCAGAAGTAAACGATGAATTGGATTGTAGTACAAATGAAGTAACCATTTCGGCAATACATTCCACTACTGAAAATACAGTCCTGACATGGAACGGAAATGGCATCATTGATACTTCGAATCCAATGGCTCCTATTGTAAATCAATCTGGCGTTTATCAATTAATTGTTCAAGATAAAACAAATGGCTGTTTGGATACGACTGAAGTAAATGTCATTGAAATTGAAAACGACTTAGAAGCAAAAATGAAAGCAGAAGATGAAAATTGTTTGGCTAAAAACAATGGATTGATAGAAATCGTTGATATTCAAGGAGGAACTCCTCCTTATGAGTATGCAATCAATAATGATTCTCTTTTTTCAAATCAACTTTTTTTTGAAGGACTTGCTCCAGGGAATTACGAAGTAAAAATACAAGATGCTCGGGGTTGTCTATACCAACAAAATCTTACGGTAAATGCGTGGATACCTCCTACTTTAGAATTAGGAGATGATATTACGATTGAGCTTGGAGAAACAGTAACTTTATACCCTGAATTTCAAAATATTAACGTAGATAGCTTTGCTTGGAATCTCAATGGTTTATTTGGAGAAAATCCAAGTTTCCAACCCATAGAAGAAACAGATGTTCAAGTAACTTTAATTGATGAATTAGGTTGTGAAATACAAGACCAATTGAGAATATCTATTAATAGAGATTATCCCATTTATATTCCAAATGCATTCACTCCCAATCACGATGGAATCAATGATGTATTTATGGTTTTTTCAAAAAATAGAGCGGTAAAAGAAATATCCACCATGCAAATCTTTGATCGCTGGGGCGAAATGGTTTTTGAAAATCATCATTTTCTACCCAATGAACCCAAAGATGGTTGGGATGGATTAATAGACGGAAAACAAATGCAACCCGCTGTATTTGCATACTATGTGCAAGTTGAATTTATCAATGGTGAAAAAAAATTGTTTAAAGGAGATTTGACTTTGATTTTGTAATTTCATTGAGTCTCCAGTACAAAAAAGGTCAAAAATAACGTGTGTTATTTTTGACCTTTTAAATTTATATTTTACAATACAATTGTTTCAATAGCTTACTTCATTGTATCATTCATCAATAAAACGGATTATATACTAGAAATATCTAGGAGTGGCCATAGATTTTACATTATAATTGAAATCATATCCCAACATCAATTCAAAACTACCTTTTCCATAGGCTTGAATTTTTGTAAGCGTATAATCAAATGCTGCACCAATTCTAAACCCATTATCTAAATAAAATGAAGTCCAAATATCAATAGAATCAAAAGAACTCTTTTTTGTAAATTTCTCAAAAGCAGATCTAAATGCCGCTCCTACCCAAAATTTTTGAAAAAATAATAAAGACATGTCTATATCAAATTCATTTGGAGCACCTACTTTAGTTAAAAGATCACCATCCGAAGAAAAATTCTGAAATAAAGCCACACTTTTCAACATGATAGAAGGCTTAAAAATCAACATATCCCCATCCAAAGGAATAGCTCCTCCAGCAGTAAAGAAATAATGTCTATAAAATTTTGCAATTTCTGGAATTTTAGACAAATCGGCTTCTCCTTTTCTTCTCAATTCTGATGTTAATAAATCTGGAACAGATAAACCCGCATAAAAATATTGAGAATAGTAAAAAACACCCGCACCAAACATAGGTAAAAATTGATTGTCTTTAATATCTGAAAAAGCTGCATCGGTAGATCGAGGATCACGGTATTTTAATTTTTCAGGGTCAATTCTCCAATTTCTAACCCCTGCCTGCAATCCGAACGATAATTTTCCCTTTTTCAAGGGCAATCTATAGGCGTAACTACCATTTAATTTAGTCGAGCCATGCACTCCGATTACATCATTAATGACACTCAATCCTAATCCAACATTTTCATTATATGGAGAATGAATTGTAAAAGTCTCTGTCACAGGAGCTCCTTCTAGTCCCCACCATTGATTTCTATATAAAAGTCTCAAGGACATAAATTCGTGACTACCAGCATATCCTGGATTTACAACCAAGCTATTGAACATATACTTGGTAAACATAGCGTCTTGCTGTGCTTCACTTATAGATACGAAACCTATTAAAAATAGTATTGGTAAAATAATTTTCTTCATAGTAAAATATGATTTGTAATCAATTGTAGTTCTTATTTTCATAAATAAAGCAAAAAGCATGCCTATTAGTA
>CAZOHX010000006.1:0-18421 GCA_964579315.1 uncultured Saprospiraceae bacterium | reverse complement strand
CGAGTATTTTTACGGAAGAGTTGGGCAAAATATATCAAAAAGATATATGGAAATACATGTGTCCACCTACTTAAGTCTATTGAATGACAATTTTTTCATTAATCGTTCCATCTTTCGTTTGAATTTGGATAAAATACAACCCCGAATTCAATGCTTGTGTGGGTAGAACAGCATTGTTATAGCCTACATTAAATTTAAAAGGGGTATTCATGATTAACTTACCTGCAATATCAAAAACTTGAATATTACTCTCAAAAGATTGAGTAGTATTCAGAGATAAATTTAAAGAAGTACCCGTTGGACTTGGGTTAGGTGCTACCTTGAAAAAATTAACAGATGCTATGTCATTAGTCGCAACCAATTCAGCTCCTGTTGTAAATTTATACTTTTTATTGGTACCGATATTTGAATACATCTGATTATATGCCGCAACTCTCCAATAATATGATTTATTTGGTTTCAATTCATCAAAATGCTTAAAATTGTCATTTTCAACATAAAATAACTCGTAGTCTTTAGAGAAATCTGATCTTGTTGCAATTTCCACCATATAGCGAATTGCACCAGAAACAGGCTCCCATGTCAAATCAATATTACCATATCTATTTAGTTTTTGATTGGGCTCAGGTGTCAAAATTTTAGTAGCCACATCTTCATTGATTTCTTCGTGAGTGATGGGCTTAACCGTAGTATTTATTTTTTTGTGTGCTGCTCTATCTGCATAATCTGTCGCTATCATTGCCTTTTGGTCTGGTGTAAATTCGTACTGTGCACAACCACTAAAATAAGCCATATAATTGTTTTCCATAGGGTGAACTACTACCCCACAAGGATCCATTGTCCCAGCGGTATAAGTACTACATCCGTTCCAGCTCAATCCGAAATTGTAATCTGGAGGAGTATCACATAGATAATCACCCGCTTTATCACAATTTTTACACTCTCCTGTACGATTTTGGTTCTCATTTAGATTACCGCTAGGAGAAAATTCTTGCACAGGATTTCCATGCACACCTTTATCATAAATTTCAGCATCCCAACCACTAAAAGGGTGTAATAAAGAGAAGAAGTGTCCCATTTCATGGGAAAGGGTACTTGACGAAGAATTTGTACGATCCTTTCTCATTACAATCCAATCATTTGAAGGAGAATAGTATCCCAAAGTAATACCAATTTTAGAATTTGTATCTGCCACATTACAAACATAAACATTCACTAAGTTTTTTTTCTTTTTCAAACTCATCGCCGAAAATCCACCCGTACTTCCTGGATCGCTATATAATTTCGAACTATTGATTAGATTGACAAATTGAAGTGTTCCTTTTCCTGCCATAAAGAATTGAATATTCTGATCTTTATAGTCACGATTGAGTCTATTCATTTGTCCTAAAATAGAACCAAATTTTGCTCTTCCTTTTCCATCATTTTTTCCTACTAAATGAAAAATAACAGGAACATAAATCGTTTCTCGACTTTTCGAATAACCATACTTCGCTACCCTAGCTTTATTAGCTAATAATCTTTTTGTTATAAGTTGAATATCTTCCTTATGGTAAGTTCCGCACTGTTGAGCATATCCAAATTGCAAAAAAGCAATAAAAGAAAGCAATAAAAGAATTTTTTTAAACATCATTTTCTGTAATTATCATTAATAAAATAAATTCAAAGACAAAAGTCGCAACTTGATTGTATTCTAAAGAACAAGTTGTTTTAATTCATCACTAAGAGGTAAAGTTAATCATTTTTTTATCTAATTATAGTCATCAATTTGTCATTTCTTTAGATTTTTATCTTTTGACACTAAAATATGTCCTACATTTGCCGAAAAAGGATATAACTGTGTATGAATTTGTATCTATATTTATAGTACATCCGTATAAAAGACCAAATAGAAGTGAAAATCTTTTAATTGAAAAATATTTAATTTAAATAAAAATTTATAAAATGAAAGTAACTGTTGTTGGTGCTGGTAATGTTGGTGCTACTGTTGCAAACGTACTAGCCCATAAGGACATTGTACAGGAAATTGTACTTTTAGACCTTAAAGGAGATTTAGCTAAAGGTAAAGCACTCGATACTTGGGAGCAATCGCCTATTGATTATTATAGTACTCGTTTAAAAGGTACGTCGGATTACGCAGATACTACTGATTCAGATGTAGTAGTTATCACTGCGGGAATTCCAAGAAAACCAGGCATGAGTAGAGATGATTTGATTTCTACCAACGCTAAGATTGTAACATCGGTTGTACAATCTATTTTGGCTCATACGCCAAATCCAATCATCATTATTGTTTCAAATCCACTAGATGTGATGACGTATGCTGCATATAAGGTATCAGGATTGGACTCAAGTAGAGTATTTGGAATGGCAGGTATCTTGGATACGGGAAGATATAGATCCTTTTTAGCAGAAGCTTTGGATTGTTCTCCTAAAGATGTAGCTGCGGTATTGATGGGTGGTCATGGTGATACTATGGTGCCTTTACCAAGATATACTACTGTTGCGGGAATTCCAGTAACAGAATTAATCGATGAAGCTCCATTGAATGCAATCATTGAAAGAACAAAGAAAGGTGGTGGAGAATTGGTTAAATTAATGGGAACTTCAGCGTGGTATGCTCCTGGAGCAGCGGCTGCTCAAATGGTAGAGTCTATCGCTAAAAATGACAAACGAATCTTCCCTTGTTGCGTACGATTAGATGGACAATATGGCTTGAGTGACATGTATCTTGGCGTACCTGTAAAATTGGGTCGAAATGGTATTGAATCTATTATTGAATTGGATTTGAATGATGCTGAAATGAAATCTTTGCATGAATCCGCAGCTCACGTGAGTAAAGTAATGGATACATTTAAAGATATGGCGATTGTCTAAGGGTAATCTTTTGCAGAAATTAATATAAACACGAAAAGGTGATGGAAAAATATTTCTATCACCTTTTTTATGCTTTTTTCAATAAAAAAATACCTTTGTGCGTTATACACTAGTTGGTTTGCAAGACCTTTTGCACATATTACAAAAAGTACTTATGATTAAACAGTTTAAATTCACAAAAATCATCCTTATTCTCAGTCTTTTCTGTTTAAAATCAATCCATTTGATTGGTCAAGACAGCACAAAAGTAGATAAAATATTATTGTCCAAAATGGATACGGCAACTATAAATGAAATGCAAGTTTATGAAGATTCTCTTGGATTATTTGCTTATTTGATTGTCAATGATTCTTTACCTGATCAAAGATTCTTGGCTTGCCACCAGTTTATTCCTATGTTGGTCAAGACCTTGAAACATAAAAATTCTTTTTATTATCCTTTTGAGCAATTAAAATCTATTTCCATTCAATACCCTGCAGATAGCAGTTTCCGTATCTTTACTTGGCAACTTTATGTAGATGAAAATACCTATAAATATTATGGCGCAATACAAATGAATACTCCTGATTTGCAATTATTTCCCTTGGTTTCACGTCCTGAATTAGTAGAAGCACCTGAATTTGAAATTTTATCCAATAAAAAATGGTTTGGGGCTTTGTACTACGCAATTAGACCTTTTGAAACGAATGAAGGAAGAAAATATTTAGTAGCAGGATATCAACAAAAAGATTTTTTTACAAAAAGGAAAATTTTGGATGTCATTTCGTTTAAAAATGGAAAACCCGTCTTTGGAGCACCCGTATTTGTTCCCGAAGATGAAAATGATGAGCATCCTCCGTCGAAAAATCGAGTAGTGATTAACTATTATGCTGGAGCAACGATAAAACTCAATTTCGATGAAGTCCATCAGGTGATTTTGTTTGATCATTTGATTGAAGTGGCGGATGCGTCTCGACCAAAAATGTTGCCCGATGGTAGTTATGAAGGCTATAAATTTGATCATGGTAAATGGCGTCATATTGTAAAAATATTTCATCAAATATCAGATGAACCGCCTATGGAAGTGAATACTAATACTGGTTCTGCCCGTGATATTTTGGGTCGAAAAAAGAATTGAGTGCTTTTATTAGATATGATAGGCGTAACATGAAAATTCTAATAGCCCCCGATAAATTTAAAAATACTCTGACAGCCTTACAAGTCGGAAATGCCATTTCTAAAGGTATAAAAGCCATCGATAAAAATGTAGATATTGAAATTTGTCCTTTGGCAGATGGAGGAGAAGGAAGTGTAGATGCTATTCGACATCATCTCAACTTAAATGATGTTGATTTACAAACTATTGATGCTATCGGCAGACCTATTTTTTCAAATTATTATGTGTTTGAAAAATCTGCTTATATCGAATTGGCTTCTTCTTCTGGACTGTATCTGATAGAACAGAACAAACGAGATATATTAAATGCCTCAACAAGGGGAACAGGAAAAGTAATACGACATGCAATAGACAATGGTGCTACTGAAATATATCTATTTGTAGGTGGAAGTGCTACGAATGATGGTGGAATGGGTATTCTTTATGAATTGGGTGTTCGTTTTTATGATAAATCTGGAGATGAATTATTACCATCAGGTAAAAATATGGGTTTAATCTATCAAATTGATCGATCAGTGCTATTCACATCACTATCAAAGATTAAATTTACCATCTTAGTGGATGTAAAAAATCCTTTTTATGGGAAAAATGGAGCTGCTCATATTTTTGGCAAACAAAAAGGAGCGTCTCCCAATCAAATTCAATTATTAAATTTAGCCTTAATGAATTTTGCAGCAAATATTGCCTTAACTTGCTACATAGATATACAAAACGTCACTGGTGCAGGAGCTGCGGGAGGCGTTGCAGGTGGAATGTATGGTATTTTAAATGCAAAAATTGAAAATGGAATTGATTTTATTAGTAAAATATTGGATTTAGAATCAAAGATAAAAGATGCAGATATTGTAATTAGTGGCGAGGGCAGATTGGATCATCAATCCTTGCAAGGAAAGGTTATTACTGGAGTTTGTAAAATATGTAAATTTTATGATAGACCATTGATTTTAATGGTTGGTGAAAATAAATTGACCGATGAGATTTATGCCCAAGATATTTATGCTATCATGGAATATGCCCAGGATGTGAATGATGCTATGCAAAATGCTTCTTTATATCTTGAAGGTTTCGGATGTGGATTGGAAATTAAAAAATACAAAAAGACCTAACGGACAAATCCGTTAAGTCTCTTAAAACACTCAAAACTATATAAAAACAAATTTCTTAATCTACATTATCATGTAAATACGAATTATTAGTATTAATTATTGGCTTCTCTACATCATCCGAAACGACCCAATTGGACATTGTTTCTTCAGAAGAAGGTTGAACATCATCTAAATTCACTTTTTTTCGTAGATAAGCAGGAACTTTTTCCATTTCCTTAAATACCTTGGGCGAATTATATTTATTTTTATTAAAAGTTTCTTCCGAAAGACGAGTTATTGTTTTCTCTTCAGAAACTTTCACTTCATCTTTCACATAAGGCTCATCATAAGAATATCGCTGATACTTTTTAATTGTTTCGGTGATATCATTAAATTCTACAGTATTGACATCTGATTTTTGTTGAAACCCAATTTCAGATAAATTTTTCTCATCTTCATCTAAAGACACCACTTTAGGCTTACTTTTTTGTTCGCCAAAAGACTTTTTAGAGCCGTTTCCTTCAAAACCAGTTGCAATAATAGTCACACTAATTTTTTCACCAAGAGACTCATCAAAGCAATTTCCCCAAATCAAATCGGTACCATACCCCGCTTCTTCTTGAACAAATTCAGTAATTTCAAATATTTCATCCATAGTGACCTCTTTCGTTCCAGAAGTGATATTCAATAAAATATGTTGAGCTCCTCGAATATCATTATCTTCCAACAAAGGAGAATTCAAGGCTTCGTCCACTACAATTTTTGCACGATCTTCCCCTTCTGCACTTGCGATTCCCATGATTGCAACCCCACTATTTCTCATCACCGTATTTACATCTTCAAAATCCACATTCACATAACCTGGAACGGTGATAATTTCCGCAATTCCTTTTGCAGCCACGGTCAAGATACTATCTGCTTTTGCAAAAGCCTGAGTAATTGTTAAATTTCCATAGATTTGTCTCAATTTGTCATTAGAAATAACAATTAAAGTATCTACATTTTTCTTCAATTCTTCCAGTCCATCATGCCCTTGACTAGATCTTCTTCTTCCTTCAAAAGTAAAAGGAAGCGTAACGATACCCACTGTCAAAATATCCATTTCTTGTGCAGCTTTTGCTATAATTGGGGCAGCCCCAGTACCCGTTCCGCCCCCCATTCCTGCGGTCAAAAACAGCATTTTAGTACCTTCTAAGAATTTTTTTATATCTTCTAAAGATTCTTCACCAGCTAATTTTCCAATTTGAGGTTTGGATCCAGCTCCTCTACCTTCGGTAAGATTGGCACCCAATTGTATTTTTAGTGGAATTTTACTTGATTCTAAAGCTTGTGCATCCGTATTACAGATTGCAAATTCAACCCCAACAATTCCATGGTCATACATATAGTTTACTGCATTCGAACCGCCCCCTCCTACACCTATCACCTTGATTATCGGCTTTTCATCTTTCATTAAATCAAAAATCATAATTTGTAAGTTTTATTTGTTTTTAATAGTCTTTCTTTATAAAAACTAGTGTTTCTAAAAAGTAAATAGTTTTCTCAAGTTAAATAATTTATACGCTAAAAATGGGTATCAGGCTCTTCTTCAAACCAATCTTTGGTCTTTTGAAAAATCTTACTATACCATTTTCCTTTTTCATTCAAATCTTCATGATCAACGGTCATTTCATCTTCCACAATTTCTTCATCCACCTCTGATTCTAGCACAATTTGTCCTGAATGGATAGCTTCAATACCATTTAACAACAAGCCGATTGAAGTAGAATAAATAGGACTTCCAAGCTGCTCTTCATATCCATGAGCCAATTTTTCAATTGGAAATCCAATACGAGTAGTCAAGCCAGTTTGATAAGCACAAAGTTTGTCGATATGAGCCAATAAAGCTCCGCCACCTGTCAATACGATACCACCAATCAACTTTCTTTCTAAACCAGATTTTTTAATTTCCCAATAGACGATATCCATAATCTCTTCTACCCTAGCTTGGATTATACGAGCCAGATTTTTTTCAGAAATCTCAGTAGGCTGATGACCTTTTAAACCAGGAATTGTAACGATTCTATTTTCAAAAACTTCATCTGCCAAAGCGGAACCAAAGCGTACTTTTAATTTTTCTGCCTGATTTGCCATGATTTTACACCCTTCTTGAATATCCTTTGTAATGATATTTCCGCCAAAAGGAACTACGGCAGTATGCCGAATAATGCCATCTGCAAAAATAGTAATGTCCGTTGTACCTCCCCCAATATCAACCAAAGCAACTCCCGCCTGCTTTTCTTCTTCACTCAAAACAGCTTGTGCAGATGCAATAGGTTCAAGCGTCATACTTGCGACATTCAATCCGCAACGTGTCACACAACGATCAATATTTTTTGATGCAGAAATTTGTCCAGTAATGATATGAAAATTAGCTTCCAACCGAATACCCGACATTCCGATAGGATCCGTAATACCCTGTTCGCCATCAATGGTAAATTCTTGAGGTAAAATATGCAAAATCTTATCACCAGGAGGCAACACCAATTTATGCATATCATTGATTAATTTATCTAAGTCCTGCTCATCAATTTCAGTATCTTGACTATTTCTAGTCAACATACCCCGATGTTGCAAACTTTTAATATGTTGTCCTGCAATCCCTACAAATACATGTTTAACAGGTTCTTCTAAAGATTTTTCCGCAATTGCAATAGCTTCTGTAATTGCATTGACCATTTTCTCAATATTAGCTACTACACCACGAATAACTCCTTCAGACTTCACTTTTCCAATACCTAATACTTCCAATTTGCCATGTTCATTCATACGACCAGCAATCGCACAAACTTTCGTTGTTCCGATATCCAGAGCAACAATGAGGTTGGGTTTCATAATTGTGTTTTGATTCATAACTGTAAGTTTGTTTTTATAAGAATCCAAAAAAGGATTCCGTAATTAGTGTTAAGTGTTTACTTTTTCTTAGCTACGACTTGCCCTTTAAACTTCAAGCTAATCGATTTATATTTATTCCATCCTTCATAAGGAATTGCTTCCTTGTAAAAGACTTTTAAACGTTCCAATTTATCGTTCACATTTTCAAATTTTCCAAACAGAATTTTATGATTACCAATTTTAGGGATTAAAACCAATTCGCCTAATTTGTTGACATAAATTTGTTCTATCTGTGCATGTAAGAATTCATCTTTTTGACAAATTTTCACTAAATTAAAAACATCTCTCAAAATATTGGGACGCTCCATGTCCAAAAAATCCTCGGTATAAGGAATAACATTTCCAGTTACTACCATTACATTTGCCGAATGATGTTTTGACAAAGGCATTTTATGTCCATTTTTATCCATATAGTAATTAAACCCATTATTGTCAATAATTCTAATAATTGGTTTTCTCTGTTCAATAGCTATATGTATTTTATTTTGAGCATCGATATAAACGTCTGCATTTTTTATAAATGGCACTTCTTCCAAAACTGTTTCAACACGAGCCACATCAATCTCCTCAATAGGAACTCCGACCAGTGTTGAGCCAAAACTTCGTTCCATTGTTTTCAGAATATCCTGCTCGGAAACCAAGGTGTAGCTATCTTCTAATTGCTTGATATTCATAGTAATATCGGTAGTTCTACTTACCTTTTTGTATTCCACAGCAGAAATAACAATTCCTGCGACAATAAAAATCAACACAAAATAACCCAAACGATTTAAAAAAAGGTGCATTTTTTGCTTATTTATGTTAATTTTATTTTTCATATATATTTTAATCTTAATAACTAATCTACTAATTTTCTAATTTCATTTACAATTTCCTTTGCGGCATTTCTCTTTTCTAGTTGTTTTATGTTGATTGCTAATTCTTTCAATCGGGATTCATTTTCCAATAATTGAATAGCGGTGTCAATCATAGTATTTACATCAGCATCATTCACCAAAATAGCTGCATTTTTATTCACCAAAGCCATTGCATTATGGTATTGATGATTTTCGGCAACGTTTGGAGAAGGAATCAAAATCACGGGTTTTCCAATACCACATAATTCAGAAATAGTTCCTGCTCCTGCCCTAGCAATAATCACATCAGCTACCGCATAAGCAAAGTCCATTCTATCGATAAATGCCGTTATCATTACATTTGGCAATTTAGCTACATCTTTCTGACTATACTCATCCATGTATAATTTACCTGCTTGCCAAAAAACTTGGACATCTGTATTTTTCAATACATCAGTATTGGCGAGCATTGCTCTGTTTAATGACCTTGCTCCTAAAGATCCACCGACAATCAAAATTGTCTTTTTAGAAGGATCTAATCCAAAATGTTCAAATGCTTCATTTCTTTCAACTTTTTGAAAGATATTATCTCGTATTGGATTTCCCGTAAGCACTATTTTCTCTTTAGGAAACACCTTTTCCATATTTTCATAAGCTACACAAATCGTTTTGACCTGTTTTGCCAATAATTTATTAGTGACACCTGCAAAAGAATTCTGCTCTTGAATCAATGTTGGATATCCCAATTTATTAGCGATAAACAATACTGGTCCACTGGCAAATCCTCCTACGCCAACCACAACATCAGGTCTAAAACGCTTTACAATCCAAAATGCTTTCCATAAACTAGCTATAAGTTTTATAGGAAACATCAAATTTCTTAATGTCAACTTTCTATGAAATCCACTGATCCATAATCCTTTTATTGGATATCCCGCTTTCGGGACTTTATCCATTTCAATCTTTCCTTTTGCCCCGACAAATAAAATGTCCACATCAGGAACTGAATTTTTCAATTCATTTGCAATTGCTATTGCTGGAAACACATGTCCACCTGTACCGCCCCCACTGATCATTACTTTCATGCCTTTTCTGTTTCTGCAATAGATTCAATATATTTACTCACACTCAATATTATTCCGAAAGAAATACTAGTGAACAATAGTGATGTCCCTCCCATACTCACCATCGGCAAGGTCAATCCAGTCACTGGCACTAAATTTACAGAAACTGCCATATTTGCGAAAGCTTGAATGACAATATTCAAACTCAAACCCACTGCCAATATCGCCCCAAATGCTCTTGGTGATTTTGTAACCAATCTTACGGTTCTAAAAAAGAGCAAAACATAAAGTCCCAATATTACAAATCCCCCGAGCAATCCATATTCTTCAATAATAATTGAATAAATAAAATCGGAATACGGAGATGGCACAAAATTTCGCTGCGTACTATTTCCTGGTCCTAAACCAAACCATTCCCCATTTGCCATAGCAATTTTTCCTTGTTGGACTTGATAGCCACCATCTCTATTTTCCATAAATTCTCTCAACCGAGTCACCCACGTATCTACTCTTATGAAATCAGGAAAAAACTCTCCCACTACAATCATCAATGCAAAAACCACAATTCCCAAAAATATTAATAATCCCAAATATTTCCAATGCACACGACCGATAAACATCATCATAAAAGTAGTAAGAAACAACAATAATGCTGATGACAAATCCGCAGGTGCAATCAATCCAACAATTATAATGATAGGAATAATAATTGGCAAAAATGCACTTTTAAAATCCGTAATATATTCTTGTTTAGACGAAATAGCCTTTGCTACCCAAATAATCAATGCCAATTTTGCCAAATCAGAAGTCTGAAATGTCAAATCAATAATGGGTAAAGTAATCCATCGCCTTGCTTGATTCACTTCAGAACCAAATGCAATAGTAAACATCAATAAAGGAATAGCAATTAACATCAAAACAGCAGCTACTTTTCTATATTTCATGTAATGTAACAAATATCCCAAATACGCTAAAAATACACTCATCAAAATAATTACAGTATGCTTCAATAAGTAGAATTCTGTATTGCCACCCCGTTCTTTGTATGCTATGGTACCCGTTGCACTATAAACTGTCAAAATAGAGAACAAAGTGAGTACTGCAAAAATCATCCATATGACTTTGTCTCCTTTTAAATTTTTAAATATGTTATTTACTTCTGACACCTTCTTTTAATTGTTAATTATTAATGGTTAATTGTTAATTCACTCGATACTCATCATTCATCTTCACAACGCTTTTATCTTATCTTCAAAGTAATAATTGTAATCACTGCTAGCATAATTCCTACAATCCAAAATCTAGTAACTATTTTCGCTTCTGGTATTCCCAATTTTTGGTAATGATGATGAATAGGTGACATTTTAAAGATTCTCCTTCCTTCACCATATTTTTTCTTTGTATATTTAAAATAACCGACTTGCAGGACGACCGAGAAATTTTCTACTAAGAAAATCCCACAAAGTATCGGTATCAATAATTCTTTTCTCAACAAAATCGCCATTGTAGCGATAATCGCTCCTATCGTCAAACTCCCTGTATCGCCCATAAAAACTTGAGCTGGAAAGGCATTATACCATAAAAAACCAATGGTTGCCCCCAAAAAAGCAGCTGCGAAAATCACTAATTCTGCGGACTCGGGTAAATACAAAATCCCTAAATAATCTGCTGCAATCGTATTACCAGACACATACGCCAAAACACCTAAAGTAGCTCCAATGATGGCAGAAACGCCCGTTGCCAACCCGTCTAATCCGTCTGTCAAATTCGCCCCATTTGAAACTGCTGTGACAATGATAATAATGATGGGAATAAATACAATCCACACCCATTTTTTAGCCATTTCAACACTCAAGAATGGTAAGAATCGAGTATAATTCAATTCATTTCCTTTCATAAATGGAACATTAGTCAAGGGAGTGGTTACTTTTGAAAAAGACTTTTCTTTTCCACTATTTACTGGATATTCTAAATTATAGGTCTTAGAAATATCATAATTCCAAAGTTTTGCATCTGCGGTATCAACCCGTACGGTCACACCATGACTCCAAAGCATAGTCGCACCGACGATAATACCAAGAATAACTTGTCCAAGAATTTTAAATTTACCTTTTAAACCTTTTTTATCCTTCTTAAAAATCTTGATATAATCATCTAAGAACCCAATCATACCCATCCAAACGGTGGTAAAAATCATAAGTAAGATATAGACATTACTCAATTTTGTAAGCAATAAAACAGGTACTAAAATAGCTAAAATAATGATTAAACCTCCCATTGAAGGAGTTCCTTGTTTTGCCAATTGTCCTTCAAGACCTAGATCACGCACCGTTTCTCCAATTTGAAGTTTTTGCAAATATTTGATAATACGCTTACCAAAGATCAATGCAATAAACAAAGAAATAATAATCGCCAAACCTGCCCGAAAGGTGATAAACTTATATAAGTTTTCCCCTGGAAAATCAAAATGCTTCGATAAATATTCAAAAAGGTAATACAACATTATTATTATTCGTTTTTCGTTTTTTAAAACTTGTTGTGTAAGGAGTTTTTACTCCTTACATCAACAATTTCACTCAGTCTGCATTCATAAAACACCAAAACTTTCAAATACAAACTTTTACAAATACTTTTCTTTTGTTTTATTTTATTTACTCTATTCCTAAAGCTTCTTTCAATATTTTCTTATCATCAAAAGGATATTTCACACCTTTTATATCTTGATATTTCTCATGTCCTTTCCCCGCAATCAAGATCACATCTGCATTATTTGCCAAACGAACCGCCAATTTAATGGCTTGTTTTCTGTCTGTTATTCTCAACACCTTTGACATATCACAACCATCTAAACCTACTTCCATATCATCCAAAATTGCTTCTGGATCCTCTGTTCTTGGATTATCTGATGTTAGAATCAATTGATTGCTTGCCTCATACCCAATTTTTGCCATAATAGGTCGCTTTGTTTTATCTCTATCACCACCACAACCCACAACAGTTATGACATTTGCCTTTTGCTTTTGCAAATCATGGATAGTACTCAATACTTTTGCCAATGCGTCAGGCGTATGAGCGTAATCTACAATTCCAATCACATTATTCTTCCTATTTACCACATAATCAAATCTACCTTCAGGAGCTTTCAATTTGCTCAAAGCAACCAATACTTCCTCTGTATTTTGCTCTAATAAAATAGCACAACCAAACACAGCCAAGAGATTGTATGCATTAAATTCACCAATTAATCTAGCAATAATAGCCATTCCATTGATTTCAAAATGCAAGCCTGTCAAGGTATTTTCGATGATCTTCCCTTTAAAATCAGCCAAACGTCTCAAACCATATCTATTTTTATTGGCTTTTGAATTTTGCATCATCACTTCTCCCCTTTTGTCATCAATATTCACCAAGGCGAAAGCATTTTTTGACAAATTATCAAAGAACATTTTTTTAGCATGAATATATTCTGCAAAAGTTTGGTGATAATCCAAATGATCATGTGACATATTGGTAAAGATACCACCTGCAAAATCCAAACCTTCAATTCTTCCTTGATGAATGGCGTGTGAACTCACTTCCATAAAAGCAAAATCACAACCTTCGTCCACCATTTCTTTCAACAAACGATTGGTCGTCAAAACATCGGGTGTAGTAAGATTAGTAGGAATAATTCGACCATTAATTTCATTATGAATGGTAGTTAATTTTCCAACCTTATACCCCAACTCTACGAACAAATCATACAACAAAGAAACCGTTGTTGTTTTTCCATTGGTACCAGTGACTCCAATTAATTTCAAAGAACTTGTTGGATGATTAAAATAATTTGCTGCCATAGTACCTAAAGCATGAATGGAATTTTTCACTTGAATAAAAACCACATCATCAGGTTGAACAATAGGCAATATCTCACACACCACACAAGTAGCCCCTTGCTCGATTGCCTTCATTATATAATCATGACCATCTACTGTGCCCCCCTTTAGAGCCACAAACATATCTTTCTTCCCGATTTTACGAGAATCAAATTCAATTTTTTCAATTTCAATATTTTTGTCATTGGATTCAAAAACTACAACAACCCCATCCAATATCTCTTTCAAATTTGACATAAATATTATTTTAAAACTATCTTTATAGTTTGTCCTTTTGCTTTAGTGCCAGGTTTTAGAGATTGAGCCACAATTCTTCCCATCCCTTTATGTTGCACCGTCAATCCCATATTTTCCAAGACATCCAAAGCATCTCTTAATCCCATTCCCTTTAAAGAAGGAACTATATTTTTTTCAATTTTTCTTCTCAACATCCAAACGGTATCCGCCTTTGGACGAATTACAGTCATCTTACTAAAAGATTTTTGCTTAAATGGTACATCCAAAAAAGCCAACACTTTTTTAATATCCTCTGTTTTACCAACCGCTTGATTTGGCAGATAAAAAGATTTCAATCTAGGTTTTGGCCTTTCATTAATTGCCATTTGCAAATCCATTTTCAAACTAAAAACCTTATCCGCAATCTCTCTAAACACAGGTCCTGCTACTGTTCCGCCATAAAACCCATTTTGTTTTGGATCCGTTATGACGACGATACAAGAATATTTTGGATTATCTGCTGGAAAATATCCCACAAAAGAAGCCCTGTACTCTTTCTTTTTATTTTTTTTCTTATAATTGATTTGTGTTGTACCCGTTTTTCCAGCGAAATCAAACTTTTTAGTATATAAAGCGTGAGCGGTTCCATTTTTCACAACACCTTCCAACAATAATTTAGCTTTAGCTATAGTTGATTTAGAAGCAATATGCTTTTTTACAACCATTGGTTTTATTTCTTTCTTTTCACCATTAATCATATCAATTTCAGAGACCAAATAAGGTTTCATCATTCTACCATCATTGGCTACCGTATTATAAAAGTTCAATAATTGTAGCGGAGTAAGTAACAATTCATAACCTGTTGCCATCCAAGGCAAAGTAGTACCACTCCAATTATCAGAAGCATTACTAGGGTCTTTGATGTAAGGATGAGGCTCACCATCCAAATCAATTCCAGTAGGTAAAGTCAAATTAAATTGTTTCAAACGTTTCAAGAAACGATTTACTCTAATTTTACCACTTTTCGTTTGACCATGATATTGATCATACGTTAATTTTGCGATTCCCACATTAGAAGAAACTTCAAAAGCCCTTTGCAAGGTAATTGAGTCCAAAGTAGCAGTGGTGCGAGTAGCATCTACCATAACTTTATCATAAAAGGTGGTTCGACCATGCTCTACACTCACGGTATCAGTCAAATCCACCGAACCGTCTTCCAACATTGACATCACTGAAGCCAATTTAAAAGTAGAGCCAGGCTCAATAGCGGTTCCAATAGCATCATTATACATTTCCCACCAGCCTTTATCGGTTTTAGAAATATTTGATATAGCTCGAATTCCGCCAGTTTTCACATCCATCACGATAGCTACACCCTTTGCAGCGTTATGATGTTCCAAAGCTCTAATCAAGGCCTTTTGAGTAATATCTTGAATATCAACATCTAAAGTAGTAACAATATCTCCCCCTGAAATAGGTTCTACTTCTGTCAAATCATTGACAGGAATCCAAATCCCCCCATTTACCTTTTGCATCAATCGTTTACCCTTTTTACCGTGAAGTATGTCATCATATTTACCTTCGAGCCCCAATTTAGTTCTATCATTGACATAACCTATAGTCCGATAAGCCAACATTCCAAAAGGACGCTCTCTTTTTGGCGTTTTTTTAGCAATAAATCCGCCCCCATATTTACCACGTCTAAAAATAGGGAAATTACTCATTTTCACCATTTGGCTATAGGTCACTCTACTCGCAATGGGCAAATACCTTTTACCAGCCTTTCTACTTTCGACCAAATAATTTCTCATACCGCCAACAGTAAAATCCTTACTTACAAAAGTAGATAAACAATAGGCTAAAGAATCGACATTTTTTTCAAAAATTTCATCTGTCAAACCATCTGCTTTCGCATCAAATCGTATTTCAAAGAACGGTAAAGAAGTTGCTAATAAACTTCTATCTTCAGCAAAGACATTTCCTCTTTCAGCTTCAACAGGCAAATGCTTGACATAGGAACGTTTTCCTAATTTCCGCCATTTTTCGCCTTCAAAGACCACAATACCAAGCACTTTTGTAAAAATGAAAATCGCGGCTAATACAAAGATGATTAGCACGATATACATTCTTCCAAGAACTTCGTTTTTAATGTTCATACTGTGATTAATTATTGACATGCACCAAAACTTTCTTTGGATTTTGTCTTTTTAAATCAATATTTTGATCCTTCAATGTTTTGACAATATCAGACTGTTTAGAATGATACATTACATCAGATTGAATTGCGGTATATTCCCATTTCAATTTTTTCAATTCAGCTTTCACTATTTGAATTTCTCTAACTTTTTTTTCAGAATAATGAGCATTTGCAATATAAATCAATGTAAGCAATACCAAAAAAAAGACATAGCCCATATTATTGAGTATCAAATCTGCATTGACAACTCCAAATAAGCCCTTACCTTTTTTCTTTTTTACTGCCATAATTGTCAGTTTTTGTGTTAGAAATAAGAACAGAAAAAATCTGTTCCTATCCCTTACTGTTTTTTCTCGGCAATCCGCAATTTTGCGCTTCTTGCCCGTTTGTTTGTTTTAATTTCTTCCTTTGTCGGTAGAATTACTTTTTTATTAATAATTGTAAAAGGTCTTTGGATATTTCCAAATTCATCTTTTACATGTTCTCCTGTAAAGTTGCCATTTTTCAAAAATCGCTTCACAATCCTATCTTCCACTGAATGATAGGTAATGACGACCAATCTTCCCCCTGGTTTTAATACTTTCAACGAAGCTTCCAAAAATCGCTTTAGCACACCAACTTCATCATTTACTTCCATTCTTAAAGCTTGAAAAACAACAGAAAGATATTTCATTCGTTCTCCTTTGATAAAGGGCTCAATTAAATAAATGAACTCATTAATCGTTTTGATTTCCTTTTTGGCTCTTTGCTGTACTATATTATGAGCCAGTGTTTTTGAATTTCTAACCTGTCCAAACTCACTAAAAATTCTTATCAACTCACTGGCAGAATAATGATTCACAATATCCGCAGCAGTTTTTCCATCTCTTTGATTCATTCTCATATCCAATTCTGCATCAAAACGATAAGAAAAGCCACGAGATGCTTCATTAATTTGAAAAGAAGAAACTCCCAAGTCAGCCAAAATGGCATCCACTTGTTTTACACCAAATAATTTCAAAAACCGATCAATATATTCGAAATTGGCAGCTACAAATTGAAAACGCTCATCATTTAGTGCATTTTTTTCTGCATCTGCATCTTGATCAAATCCAAATAACTTCCCACTTTCTCCCATTTTTTCAAGAATCAGTTTAGAATGTCCACCGCCACCAAAAGTTACATCGACATAAATTCCATCTGATTTAAGAGCCATTCCATCGATTGACTCATGTAATAAAACTGGATTATGATACTCCATCGTCATCCAAATTTATTGTAATATTTGACATTACATTTTCTGCCAAAGAAATAATATCATCGCCTGGCTCTTCATCCATCATCGCTTCATAAGCAGCCTTTGACCACACTTCAATTTGATATCCCTGTGCAAATAGAACCACTTCTTTCCCAATCTCTGCGAAATCTAATAACCGCTTGTTAATCAATATTCTATCTGCACCATCTACTCTAATCTGCTGTGCTCCCCGATAAAAATATCTTACAAACTTTCGATTATTTCTATCGTAAGCATTCAAAGCATCCACTTGAGCAGAGATTTTATCCCAAACTTTTTTAGGATACAAAACCAAATGCTTTTCAAGCCCACGGTTCATCACAAAAGTACTAGAAGAATCTTCCCCCAATTGCTTGAGTAACTGAGCGGGAAGTCGCATCCGACCTTTCGCATCAATTTTACATTCATATTCTCCTAATAGTTGAGCCATTACACTTTTAAATTAAATTCTATATCAAAGATACAAAATTTTCCCACATTTCTCCACTTTTTTACACTTTTTTTCTTCTTTACTAGCTTTTTAATAATATTTTAGAATAAAATCGTTAGAAAGAACTAAATATAACAATTGAATTCATAATGAAAAGATGAACAAAAAGATGCGTAAATAAGAAAAATCCAAATCCCAATATAAAAAGTAACTCACTACCATCTGATATTGAAAAAGTATCTCCAAGAAGGGAGTAAAAAATTCCTTTAAGAAAAAATCTATGTGTTTGAGAAAAGTCCATTTTGGTAAATGGGTAGAAATACCATCCCAATATTGACAGCAACAATGGTTTGAATATGTAAACCAATCTCAGAGTATTGGTTTGTGCACCATAAATTTCAATTATCCCTAATATGAAAAATAGGACAATCCAAAGTTGGTTAGTGTTTTTCATAGCGGCACAAAGGTAATAATA
>CAZOHX010000005.1:0-19723 GCA_964579315.1 uncultured Saprospiraceae bacterium | reverse complement strand
TCTCCCAATCCGCCATCCCGTGATGAAGTAAAATATCCTTCTGTACCAGCATCATTTAATATCAAACCCAAATCATCATTATCTGAATTTATGGTTTCACCTAAATTGCTTACTTCATTCCAAATATCGTTAGTTGCCGATGCCATATATACATCTAGTCCACCAAAACCACCAGACCGATCAGAAGCGAAAAATAATTTTCCAGAAGCATGAATAAAAGGAAAAATTTCTTGCCCCGCAGTATTTACTTTTGAACCTAAATTAACAGGCTTGGACCAATGTCCATTTTTCATCATCTGGGAATAATAGATATCCATCCCACCAAAACCACCTGGCATATCAGATGCGAAAAATAAATATTGTCCATCACTTGACAAGCTAGGATGTACGACTGAGTAGTTATTTTTATTAAATGACAGAGAAGATTCTTCTTTCCAACCAAATTCAGTTTTTACAGCCTTATAAATCTGTAATTTCACGACACCCTCTTTATCTGCCTTGCTATACCCTTTTTCTTGGTTATTTCTTGTAAAATACATCACATCCCCTTGTCTATTGAACGTTACAGGTCCTTCATGCAAACGAGAATCCAACTCTGTTGAAAACCTTTGGACATCATGCGGATTGCCATAAACATCAAATGGAGCATAATACATTTTAAAAAAAGTCTCATCGATATTTTCATCTCGACTTCCAAATTCAGCACGAGAAGAAATAAAAACCAATCCATTTTGATAATAAGTAGGGGAAAAATCTAACCTTTCACTATTCATTTGCCTTAAATTCTGAATGGAAACGTTTTTAAAATCTTGAGCGATTGCTTGAACATTGAATAAAATTAGAAGCAATAAAGTTTGTAGTGTGTATAGTGTATTCTTTTTCATTTTTAGGTGTTTATTTATGATTACTTACATGAAAACTTTCATTTATCCACAAGAAAATGGGTTAACCAAAATAAGCTAATATAAATTCTTATTTAAAATAACCTATTTAAAATAACAAATGTTTTTTTTCGTCCTAGTACTTAGTAGGTTGGATAGGTATTCACAATTTATTTAAGAATTATTTTTTTAATAATGTTGAGTTACCTCCCAGACACCACTTAAGTAAAGATAATAAAAAAATGGTTAGAAATAGACTTTCTAACCATTTTTTATAATATGAAAATAACTTGCAATACGTTTTCTATTTAGAAAAATCTAGGGTTTGAAACATCATCCCCATCTTGTTTTTTTAAATAAAATCTCAATCCAACTTCCAACCCACCATTACTATAATCTCTAATTTCTGATAAAGTAAAATCATAAGATAATGTAAAGTCGATATTATCTCCCAATCGTGCTCCTAAAATCAAGGCAATTGATTCCCCTATACTATTTGTAGATCCACCTAATCGGTATGAAAGTCCTGCAATAAATTTATTACTTATTACTGCATTCACATTCAAATCTGCATCCAATGGTACGTTGGGAACGTATTTTACTAATAATTGTGGATGAATTTGAAGATTCTCACTTAATTCAAGTGCTCCTCCCCCCATAAAATATACATGTGGTACTTCCTTTCCGATCGTACTCAATACATCTGCAAACGTCACTCTATTCAATATAATCCTTGGTATAGATAATCCAAAATAATAATTCTTGGTATTATAATATACCCCTGCTCCAAAATTTGGAATAAATTTAGTTTGAATTCCTTGTGGAACAGCACCATCTCCAGAAATAGGTCGTGTGCCCACCAGTCGAGAATCTGAATAGTTATTTGAAAAATATCGTAATGAAGTTTGAAGCCCAATACCTAAATATCCTTGTCCGACAGGAATACGATAAGCATACGCAATATCAACCGTATATCGTTCATTGATACCAATCGTATTTCGAGATAATGTCCCCCCCAAACCAACTCTATTATTCATCAATGGTGTATCAAAACTCAATACTTGAGCGACAGGTGCACCTTCCAAACCAATCCATTGATTACGATACAACGCACTAAGGCTTTGAGCTCTTGAACTACCAGCATAAGCAGGATTAGTCATCAATTTATTGTACATAAACTGTGTAAACTGAGTTTCTTGTTGTCCAAAACTTAAAATGGTAATAAGTGATAAACAAGATATTATTAATAATTTTTTCATGGTTATTTATTTAATTATGTTTTCCCTATTGGAATAAATTTGTGAAATAAGCCCACTAGATTAGCAATTAATCTAGTGGGATAATTAGGCATTTATCGTTCTATCAATAAAAATCCTGATTGTGGATCTGATCCATCTCCAAAATCAACGATATAGAAATATGTTCCTACAGGCAACTCTTGCCCATTGTACGTCCCTTTCCAATCATTCTGGTATGGAGATGCTTCAAAAACTTGATCTCCCCATTCATTAAAAATGGTTACTTTATTATTTGGATACTTTGATGTAGCTTTCAAACATGCAATCAAAAATTCATCATTGTATCCATCTCCATTTGGAGTTATAATTGTAGGAATCGAACAATCTGTATCTATAGATACTGCAATTGTTACTTTTGCTTGATCACATTCATTTGGACAATTTACACTACATACTTCATAAGTAAATTCATCTGTACCATCTGTAGTCACATCTGGTAAATAGGTAAACATTCCGTCACCATCATTTGTCAATGTTCCTTTTGAAACTGAACTTACAACAGAGAAAGTCGCTCCTGCATAAAATTGATCGTTAGCACCTGCGTCAAAAGTTGTACTATTTACAAAATCTACAATCTCTACATCATCTTCAGCAATAGTATTTCCTTCGTAACTCACAATCATTTCATCATAGGTCTCACCGCAATTTCCACATGTAATAGTCCATCGCAATATATTTTCTCCAATAGCCAAACCTGTTACTTCAGTAACTTGAGCACTAGGATCTGCAAATACAATATCTGGATTTGATGAAGACCAAACACCTGTACAATCCCCTGGATTATTCGCAGAAACAGTTACATCTCCACAAATATTTACATCTTGTGTTAAAGATGCATTAACTTTTTCAAATACGGTGATAGTTACAGCATCGGTAGAATAATCTCCACAACCTTTATTACTTAATGTCCATGTAAAAATATAATCATTACCTGACACCAATCCTGTTACATCAGTAGTAGGATTAGAAGGATTAATAATTACTGCTCCTAGTGCTGATTGAACAGCTGATTGCGACCACGTTCCGATACTACCTGTTGGAGCGGCAACTGCCGTTATCGTGGCAGTAGATGCATCACATAAATCTTGATTCACTCCTGCATCTGCAACTCCATCCGAATTATTCACAACTACTTTTACAATATCCGAACTAAAGTCAGTACAAGCACCATTGGATAATGTCCAAGCAAACTCATACTCCGAATTATCTAAAAGTCCATTTACTGTAGTAGTTGGGCTACTCATATCTGCAATTGTTGCGGTTGGCCCTGAAACTTGTGTCCATAATCCCGTACCTTGTGTTGGCATATCTGCCGCAAGATTGACCGATCCACTTCCACACACATTAATATCATCTCCTGCGAAAGCTGAAATATTTGGAATATTATTCATTTCAACAGATACAATATTCGAGATAGCAGATGCACAGCCAGTAGGCATTGTTGCGACTACATAAAAATTATAAGTTCCATTGTTAAATACATTCAAATTCGTAATGGTATATTCTGCTTGAGAAGTAGTGCCTATCGACACATTACCATCAGCATTAAACCATTCGTAGCTTGCTCCTGAAGTAACATTATCCACATTTAAAGATAACGTTGCATTATTGTCATCCAAACAAACATTACCAGATGCAGAAGCCACAGGCGTTGCTGGGGTAGGATCTATTGTTACTGTAAATAAATCAGAGAAATCCGATGGACATCCATCTATACTTATTCGTACTGAATAATCTCCCGCATTAATACTTGTTGCTGGATAAATAACCACCTTATTCACAGATGCAGTTAATCCTGGTCCAGACCATTCATAAGTTGCTCCTTGTATTGCAGGTGTCTCCAAGACTAAAGAATCTCCTGAACAAATAGGACTAACTCCAGTAATGGTTGGCTTATTTGGACGAGGCTTAACTGTAACGTTAATTGTATTTGATAATCCAGAATCACAACCATCAATAGAAACAAATACAGCATAATCTCCTGCATTATTAGCACTCACAGGATCAACTATCAATGATGAATTTGTAGTTGAAATAGTACCTATTGGTGTACTCCAATAATAAACAATATCATTTGACCCGCTGTAGGTCGTTGCGTTGATAGTTACAACTTCTCCTTCACACAATTCTGTAGATGCTCCTTCTAGTGTGATCACGGGTGTAGTTGGTATATCCTTTACATCTACAATGATACACTTTTGAACAGATGGACATCCTGTTTCATCAAATACCGTCACGCAGTATTGTCCATTATCCGCAGTAGTTACATTTAGTACTTTTGCATTTTTCTCTGTTGATGAATACCCATTTGGCCCAGACCAAACATAAGTGTAAGTATTATTCACATCAACTGGACTCTCCGTAATGGCAAAAGTCAAATCATCTGTACCAGATACACATGGTCCTGTTCCACCTGAATCATAACTGATAGATGTCACAGTTGCTGTGGAAATAGCTTTTACAACAACATTCGCACTTCCAGTCAATTCACAACCATTTGTATTGGTCACAGTCAACACATATTCTCCAGAATTTACTGGAGTAGCATTATTTACCCCTGCAGGAGTAGATCCTGTGCCTGTATATCCATTTGGTCCAGACCACTCATAAGACACCCAGTCTAGCTGTGGATTATCTACATAAATTCCAAAATCACTTCCAGAACAAATTGGATTTGGATTAATATATACAATAGGTTGAATCACATTCATACCTGCAGGAATATTTGCATTTCCTGATTTATCGGAAACACATAGATTATCTTGAATAATCACATAAATATTTTGAACATTCTCAGTTATTTCATAAGTTTTATATGGAATCTGTGTAGTTTCTAATAAAACATCTTCACCATTATTCACATTCAAAGGTGCAACATCTTCATACCATAACCAATTTGGATTTGTTCCAACGTAATTGGAAGTTTCAATTAGAGTATCTAATTCTCCAATACATGAATTTGCTGTAATCGCCCCAATCACAGGTATTCCTAAACTAGGGCTACCTACCGTAACTGTTGTAGTACAAGTACTGTCCATATTTCCATAAACATCTGCCACATAATAAGTAATTGTATTTGGTCCAGGATTAATATTCACTGTAGGATTGGTTCCATTGGTTGGAAATTCAGTCGATGCAATTGTAGTGGCTCCCATTACTGCATAAAAAACTGATGTTGCGGTATATTCCAATCTCATTGACATAGCTGTTTTTCCCATATCACTTACTACTTTTCCAATTCCATCCAATGTATCTAACACGCCGCCACAAGGATTCACACCATAATCATCATTTTTCCAATCTCCATCATTCCCAAAAAAAGTATTATTATTGGATGGATATATCGTTAAATCAATTTGCCCATCCGCAGACCAATCAATTAATTTGGTCATCGTAATATTAGCCACTGAAATCACACTCATATTTGGGTCGCATCCAGGTCCAGCAATCGTCAAACCTAAAGATACACCATCTTCACCTATTATTTCAAATAACTCTCGAGCAGGATTACCACTAATTGGAGTATTGTCAATATCACCTTTAAAATTTACAGTCAATGTAGCCATACCAGTTGCAGGAGGTGGAATAGTCATTGGGAAAGTAATATGCATTGTATCAATTACGTAGCCATCAATGTTTGGATGTTCTGTAAATGTTACCAAACCAGCATTCACTGTTTGATCATAAGAATTAATATAACAGTTATCAGAGATACCCCCTGGTCTAGGAAGTTCTAAGTCCACTGGATTACAATCTGTGGTCGCCAACGTCGCTGGTAATGTTGATAATGTACAATTTGCAATTACTGGTGGCTCATCATCTTCTACTGTTACATTAAACGAACAAGTATTTTCATTTCCACTACAATCTGTAGCAATAAATGTAAGTGTGTTTGTTCCTATTGGGAAATTCTCTGTAATCATAGATGAAATAGGATTAGGTACTGGCGTTCTTGTTGTTCCACCATCTAAACTATATTCCAATGTCAAATTAGTAATTTGTGAACACTCATAAGTAATACTTCCACCTACAGTAGTTGATCCGCATATATCATTTATACCTTGATATTCCAAACCTGGGCCAGGATTAAAAGGTTTCAAGGTAATTTCAATTAAACCATCAATTGCCCAATCATTAAATGTTGTTCGATCTATAGTAAAGGTCGTCGATGCATTTCCACATTGATTTTGTGGCTTATTTGTTGTACCCAATTGAGTACCATCTTCTCCAAAAATATTAAAATACTCTTTAGATGTTGGATCATTAGCTTCCCCATCTACATTATATAAATCCAATACAACGGTTACAAGACCGTTTGATGTTGTAGGTGGTCCAGCGACAACAAAAGTTACGGTCACAGGATCAACCAACACATTCGGATCTCCTGGGCCACTAGAAGTTACAGCCACAAAGCCACCAGGAATATATGCAGGTGTACATGGCGAAATATCTACACCGCAATCATCTTTGATAATAGGTGGCATAAATGTATAATTTGCAGCACAATCTCCTAAGCCATCGCTACTTGTTGTTATAGTTACATCTTCTAAGCAACTTTCAAAGACTGGTGCAGTATCATCTGTTACTTTAAATGTTTCAGTTGTCATTGTAGAATTACCACAAGCATCTGTTGCAATAAAATCTACTTCTTGACTAATATCCCCAGGACACATTCCTGTAAGTAATGCAGCAGGATTCATCGTTCCATGGTCATATGCAACCCATGTGATATCATCTGCAGGAGTACAATTATCCGTTGCAGTTGCACCTGCATGATTGTTAATCCAAGCAGTAAAAGCTGCGTTCATACCTACTGTTGCAGTTGAACAATTATAGTCCATTGCCATTGTTGGAGTTAAAACAGGTTTTGTTGTATCCTGCACTGTAATTACTTGAACTCCTATTGATGTATTTCCACAAGCATCAGATACTGTCCAATGTCTATCAAAAGTACCTGCATATGCAGAACAACTTGTCATCATCGATGAATCGACATACGTATTTATGGTTTGACCACAATTATCTGCTGCTACCACAACCATTCCCGTTACCGCAGGATCTACTCCCAAGTCGCAATCTACAGTGACATCCACTGGCACTGTAAAAGTAGGTGCTGTATTATCTATTAAAAATATCACTTGTTTTTTGACTGTACTATTTCCACAATGATCGGCAACAGTCCAAGTCCTTATTATTGTATCATTTACACATGCAGCATTTGTATCTCCCGTATCTTCGTAATTCAAAGATAAATTTGCATCACAATTATCCGTTACCGTAGGGAGTCCTATACTAGCTGGTGTTGCTAAGGTATCAAATGCACACACATTATCTGCAAAGACGGTTACAGTATCCATGGGGAAAGTTGCAAAGCTTGGTGCTGTATTGTCAGTAAGCCTAAAGGCCGCTTCTGTCGTAGATTTATTACCACATGCATCTGATGCTTCAAACGTTACCGTTACTGCCCAGTTACATACGCCTGCCGTAATAGATGGGTAAAAAGCTGGTGTAGAACCCATACCTGTAACACCTTCACTTGTCTCATAAGAAAAACTCCATGTTGGACCAGCATCACAAGCATCCGTAGCAGTTGCACCAGCATTTGCTCCAATCCAACTATCTAATTTTGGTTGATTATCTGCATTCCCACCATCACATGGTTCCATCATATCTGTTGCTCCAGTAATAACTGGTGCTGTAATATCTTGAACTGTAATTGTTTGTAATGCAGTATTTGAATTTCCACATGCATCCGTTGCTGTCCAGCTATTTGTATAAACTCCAATAATAGGACAAGCACCTGCTACAAAAATCTGATTTGTAATAACAGCTACTGATACACCATCACATAAATCCGTTGCAGTAACCCCCATCAATCCAGATGGAATAGGAACACTCATATCACAATCAATAGTAATATCCGCAGGTACATTTGCAAAAACAGGAGGTGTAGTATCTACTATTGTAAAATCTTTTTCGAAGGAATTTTGATTACCACAATCATCCGTAGCAGTAAATCTATATTTTAAAACTTTTGTATTTCCACAATTTAATGTTTCACTAACAAAAGTAGTATCCATGGAAACTCCGCCACAATCATCAACAGCAGTAGCTCCTGCATTGGAGTCTATCCAATTATTGAAATCAGCCATATTTCCAGCACCATCACATTCCACTGTGATATCATTTCCTAGCACACTAAATGTAGGGGCAGTTGTATCTTCTATTTTAAAAGTTGCCATTGTCATTACTTGATTACCGCATGAGTCTGAAGCCGTAAAAGTTACATTTGCAATTCCTGTTTGACCACACATATCAGAAAGAGATGTAAAATTATTAGTCCAAATCACATTTGGACCAGAACATAAATCACTTGCCGTTGCTCCACCATTATTTGCCAACCATGCATTTAATTCTGCCATATTTCCCGATCCATCACATTCTGTTGTTGTATCTTGTGCCATTGTAATAATTATAGGAGGCACTGTATCTATAATTCCCACTGTTGCGGAAACTGAAGTTTGATTTCCACAAGCATCTTCAACTGTAAATTGAACAACGGCACTTCCAGTCGCACCACAATCATCACTTAATCCTGTGTAATTATTTGCCCAAGGGGATAAAACCCCACCGCAATCATCTGTCGCGGTTCCATTTCCATTTGAATTCAACCACATACCGATTTGAGCTCCATTACCAGCTCCATCACATTGAAACATAGTATCTATGGGTGCGACTGTTATATTTGGACCTGTTGTATCTTCTATAATAAATTTTGCAGAAGCCGAATTAGAATTTCCACATTTATCCGAGACTACAAATTGATAGGTAAGCGTGTCTGTCATTCCACACCCATTAACACTACTTATTTGCACATTTGACCAAGTCACAGCACTACAACTGTCTGTTGCAACTCCATTTCCATTATTGGATAACCAATTATTCAATTCAACCAAATTTCCAGCACCATCACATTCCACCTTCATATCTTGTGGTACAGTTGTAAATTCTGGTCCAAAAATATCTCTTACCATAAATACACCAAAGGTACTAGAAGTATTCATACAAGAATCCATATATACAAACTCTACATCGACAAGACCTGAAACGCTAAAAACTCCTAACGTATCTCTACAAATGCTATTATTCAAAGAAGCATTCAATGCATTTCCAACACCTGTGGCATCTAATGTAACTCCATTTATTTTATAAGTCTTAGTCCAAATTCCACTACAACCATCAGATCCAGTAGAATATCCAAAAGCTCCTAACCAAGTTGATAAAGCAGAATTTATTTTCACTGGATCACAAGTACTGATTACAGAATCCCTTGCCATTCCAACTACAGGACCTGCATTATCTGATATAGTATAAGTGGCAGTATCTTTGACTACATTTCCACAAGCATCTTCAAAAACAAACTCTACATCATAACTACCATTGGCACATCCATCAGGCAATGTTGTTAATACGGATCCTCCCGTATTAGCTGTTACATTCAAATCACATGAATCTTTTGCATATAAAGGAGCGTTAACTTTTATACCTTGTACCCAAGCATAAAATTGATCTTTAGAAGACATTGGCAAAGAGCAATCAGATGCGGCATCTGGCACTGGCAAAATTATTTCAGGTTTTACAGTATCATTCACAATTATTTTTTGCTTAATATCCGTTGCATTTCCACAATCATCTGTAAAAGTATAAGTTCTAATCCATAATACTGGACAACTTAATCCACTTGCAATATCATCGTGAGTCATAGTCAAACTTGTACTACAATCATCTGTAATCATAACCCCAAGTATAGTCTCAATACTATCCATGGTCATGGTATCAGCAACAAAACAAAAAGAAGTATCCGTTGGCAAGGTATCTATTGCACCCACATTAGGTGCTGTTACATCCGCTAAGACAGTAATAGTTTGAAAAATTGTATCTTTATTTCCAGCATCATCAGTTGCAATCCATCTACGAGTAAATTCCCCTCCGCTACATTGGGTTGGGAAACCATCTGGCTCAATTTGAGTAAATACCACATTAATAGTTGGTGGCATCGCAGATAATGATGAACAATTATCCGTTGCTTGTACAGGTGTTCCTGGATCAACATAAAAATTACCATTTGCATTTGGTACATCGTGTACACAAGTATATGTTATATCAGCTGGAGGATTTACAAAAGTAGGTGCAATTTTATCACGTACATAATAGGTAATAGGGACATCCGTTGCTCCACCACCAATATTTGTTGTAAAATCAAATGCTACTAAAACAACATCTCCCGCTGTTGCCATTAAAAATGGTGGAGTAAAAGCAACCACTACTCCATTAATTTTAACAGATGTAATATTAACTGAAGTTACGACTTCTCCTGGATCAGTTGAGTTAATTTTAGGAAAATCAACCAAGCTATTTTGGTTTGTGGTCAAATCCAATTGCTTATCGCAATTAGAATCAACTAATTGCTCTGGCTCAAACTCGTAAGAGTAGTCCCCAAGAATAAGGGTCGTCTGACCATAAGAGAAGGACCATGAAAACATCATCATAATCCATAGTACAGGAAGTACTAAATAGTGTAATCGGTAGTTCATAATTATTTTTTTAATGGTATAATGGGAGAAATAAATTTGTCCAATTATGTTCTCGGTTAATAATATGTTTATAAATTCAAAATAAAATTGTGTATCTCTAACACACAGTAAGTTAACTATCTATCTATAAAAAATACGTTAATAATGCTAAAAAGTTTATCTATTTTTTATTTTTGTTGGTATTCTTTTTTTTATCATATAAATTTTCGTCCAAAAAATCATTTACATCATCAATCTTTATAGATGTAATTACTTCTCCAAATTCATTAATTTTAATATCAAAATTTTCCAATTTTTTGGATGTCTTATCTTTTTTCTCTTCTTCTTTATCCGACATGTTTTCCTTCTTTTATTTCATCAAAAAATTCATATGCTAATTTTAAACGTTCAGATACTTCCTTTTTTCCGATTAAACTCATCATATCGAAAACGGCAGGACCTTTCATTGTTCCAGACAATCCGACTCTCAAAATCGGTAGAACATCACCAAAACCAAATCCATTATCAGACATAAAAGATTTCACTTCTTGCTCAATAGCCACTGCTGAATAATCTTCTAAATTATTCAACCTTTCTTTTAATGCAATAAATTGGGGTCTCCTTTCGGGTTTCCACTTCTTTTTTATGGTTTTATGGTCATATTCTTTTACTGGCTCAAAAAAGTAATATCCCATTTCTACCATTTCTGATATAAAATGTACTCTTTCTTTCATCAAACCACTAAATATTTCCAAAAATGACATATCTACTTGATATCCATTTGCTTCTATGTAAGGCAACAAATTTTTAGCTATTTCAGCATTTGTCTTTTGAATTACGTATTGCTGATTGTACCATTTTGCCTTGTCAAAATCGAATCTTGCTCCTGACTTATTTATTCTTTCAATAGAAAAAGCACTTACCAATTCATCTAAAGAAAAAATTTCTTGCTCTGTACCAGGATTCCATCCCAAAAACGCTAAAAAGTTAATTACCGCTGCTGATTCAAATCCATATTCCTTAAATCCAATAAAAGACTCATCTTCTGAATCTCCTTCCCAAGATAGAGGAAAAACTGGAATTCCAAGCTTTGCACCATCTCTTTTCGATAATTTCCCCTTTCCCGTAGGTTTTAAAATAAGGGGTAAATGTGCAAATTTAGGAGCATCCCACCCAAAAGCTCTATATAATAAGGAGTGTAAAGGTAACGAAGGCAACCACTCTTCTCCTCGAATGACATGCGTAATTTCCATCAAATGATCATCTACAATATTTGCCAAATGATAAGTTGGCATTCCATCTGATTTGAATAATATTTTATCATCCAACGTATTGGTATCGATTCTTATCTCTCCACGGATGACATCATTTAAATAAATAATTTCATCTTTTGGGGTTAAAAAACGAATAACATACTTTTCACCCTTGGCTATACGCTCCTTTACTTCATCTTTTGATAAAGAAAAACTATTATTTAACTTCTCTCGAGTATAAACATTATAGGTAAACGTCTTTTTTTCTGCTTCATGAGATTTTCTCAAGGCATCTAAATCTTCAGGGGTATCAAAAGCATAATATGCATTTCCTGTATCAATCAACTCTTGTGCATATTTCGCATATAAAGTTTTACGTTCAGATTGTCTATATGGTCCAAAATCTCCACCATAGCCAGGACCTTCATCTGGTATCAATCCGCACCATTCCAAAGCCGATTTGATGTAATCTTCCGCCCCCTCAACATATCTTGTCTGATCAGTATCTTCTATCCGTAAGATAAAAGTGCCCCCATATCGTTTCGCCAATAGATAATTATAAAGTGCCGTTCTTACACCACCGATATGTAAAGCACCCGTTGGACTAGGGGCAAATCTTACACGCATTTTTGTCATTTTCTATTTTTTTATTTATTTAACTGCCTAAAAAGCAGCATTTAATCCTTGATTTCGTTATAAAGAAAGTCAAAGTTAGGACTTTTATTACAATTTTCTATTTTATAACCCATGTTTAAGCACTGAAACGCTATGTACCTTATTAAAACACCAAATTTCATCAAAAAGCTGTTTCCAAATTATTTTTGGAATATAGACACAACTGAAAAAGTACTTTATATTACTTTTGATGACGGTCCGATCCCTGAAGTTACGCCACAGGTATTAAATATTTTGGATCAATACAATGCTAAAGCAACTTTCTTTTGTGTAGGTTCAAATGTAAAAAAATACGACTCTGTTTTCAATCAAGTTATTGATGCAGGACATACTATTGGTAATCATACGTTTACTCATAAAGATGGTTGGCAAACTGATCGAATTTCTTATTTTCACGATGTAAGACATTGTGCTAGATTGGTCAATTCTGATCTTTTTAGACCGCCTTATGGAAGATTAAAAATGAAACAAGCTCAATTTCTTCAAAGACATTATAAAATTGTAATGTGGGATGTTTTGAGTGGTGATTTTGATCCCAATATTTCCACTGAAAAATGCTATAAAAATGTCATAAATAATGCAACGAATGGTTCTATCATCGTTTTTCATGATAGCTTGAAAGCAGAACAAAAAGTACTAAATGTTTTACCGAGAGTTTTAGAATATTTTGCAAGCTTAGGTTATCGGTTTGAAGCAATTGATGGAAAATTATTGAGGAATAAAAACAGGCTTAAAAAGACTAATTTTTAAGATAACATCCCATATTTTAAGACTTCTGTCCTTTTTTTAAAGTAAAACTAAAAGACGAACCTACATCTACGGTACTTCTTACATTGATGGTTTGTTTGTGAGCTTCGATGATATGCTTCACAATAGCAAGTCCCAAGCCTGTTCCGCCTTGAATACGAGAACGATTGCTGTCCACTCTATAAAAACGTTCAAACAATCTAGGAAGATGCTCTTTTGAAATACCCATCCCATTATCAGATATTTCTATCAATAAATTTTCTTCCATATCGTAGCATCCTATGAGTGTTTCTCCTCCATCTTTCCCGTACTTAATAGAATTTACCACTAAATTAACTAATACCTGTGTAATTTTGTCCTTATCGGCAATCACAAAATATGCTTTTGGATAACCACTCTTGAATCTCAAGTGAATATTATTTTTCTTAGCAAAATCTTCTAGTGATTCAAAAACTTCTTCTATTAATCTCCCAATATCAAAAGTTTCCAAATGCAATTGCAAACTTTCATGTTCAATTTCTGAAATCAAAGATAAATCATTGATTATCGCTTCCAACCGATCCACATTACTTGCCGCTTTTTTTAAATATTTGATATTAATTTGATAATCACGCATTCCTCCATCCAAAAGCGTTTCAATATACCCTTGTATATTAAATAATGGGGTCTTTAATTCATGAGAAACATTTCCCAAAAAATCTCTTCTAAATGACTCCATTTTTTTAAGTTGTTCCATTTCTGCTTGATTGGTTTTGGCCCAATCTATTACATCTTTTTCGACATCCTTCAATAAAATTGCATTTTTCTTAGAATTATCATTCTTTTTCACTTTGGTATTTGAAATCGTTTTATAAATCAACTTAATCTTTTGATAAATAAAATTTTCAATAGCTTTCAGAATAATAAAATATGATATTACAAGTAAAAAAAAACTGTATCCTATTACTAAAAAAAAATTAATTTGATGTGTCAATAAATAAGAAAAAAGCCATAAAATCAGTATAGAAGTAACTGAAATAGACAATGCAATGATAAGAGCTATTTGTTTGGGAGTTCTATTTTCCATGATTAATATGTAAATGCATATCCAAACCCTTTACTTGTTTTTATGTATTGCTTTCCTATCAATTTTCGCAACTTTCGGATATGCACATCTAAAGTACGATCACCTACAATAATTCCACTTCCCCAGACATTGTGATATATTTCGTCTCGTGAAAATATTTTTTCTGGACGAGATGAAAGTAATTGTAAAATTTGAAATTCTTTTTTTGGTAATTCAATTACTTCTTCATCAATTTTCACAATTCTTTTCTCTAAATCAAGTACTAAATTACCGAATACAGATTGAGCCACATTTTGTCCCTTTTCCGTTGACTGTTTTCTTCGCAATAATGCCTTTACTCTTGCTAAAAGTACTTTGGGTCTAACTGGCTTGGTCACAAAATCATCTGCCCCTGCTTCAAAACCTGCAATTTCAGAATAACTTTCTCTCCTTGCCGTCAAAAAGATAATAATTGTATCTTTAAATGCTGGATAGCTCCTTAATTGCTCACACACTTCCACACCATCTTGATTAGGCATCATCACATCCAAAATAATTAATTCTGGCAAATGCTTTTGAGCTAGTCTTATTCCATCTGATCCATTAGATGCTGTAAACACAACATAACCATCTTTGGTAAAATTATACCGCAGAAATTCTAAAATATCTGGCTCATCATCAACTATTAATATTTTAGTACCTTCCATATTGCAAATATAATTTTTTTTAATCAATAATTTTCAAAAAAGTGCTTGTACAATCTCTTGCACAAACACCCTTTAATCCTCTTACTTAAGCACTTCTTTTATCACTTTTAGAAAAATTTATAGCTATATCCAAGACTAAAGCTTCTCCCTTTGCTATAACCATAATATGTTTCAGTATCTGCTTGATAGGAATTATAAACCTGTTTAAATCCATCATTCAATAAATTTTGAACAGCAAAACTAAGCTTCGATCTATTTTCTTTTCCAAATGTCAAAGTATATTTAGTATTCAATCCATGAAAAGGATTCTCAAATACATCTGGCAAAATTCCACTACCTACCAAAAATAATTTTGCTCCTTGTACATTATAACTCACATTTAAATCATGATTTTGATAAGCCATATTGGTTGCGAGATTTACAATATAAGGTGCTTGACCTTGCATTTGTCTCCAATCCTTAACAACTTCTCCATTCCTTGCATTCTCGACCCTTAAATCATATTCTGTTTTGCCATTCACATCCACTTTCACATCTTTGATATTTACTTTTGAAGAAATTAGGGTCACATTCCCAACAACGCCTACCTTAAATCTTGCACTATTACTTGTCAATTTCTTTTTCAATTCCAATTCTAATCCAAAAACTTCAGATTCATTAATATTTCTTGGTTGAATATTATTTGGACTCAACTCAAAGGGAACCAATTCAATAGGATTGTGAAATTGCTTATAAAATCCACTTAAAGATATAATTTCTTTATTTTTAAAGAAATATTCCCATCTCAAATCAAAATTATTGACCATAGTTTCTTTCAAATCAATATTTCCAATAAATACCGTTTGAGAAATAGGATCATCAATATGGGCATTAGATTTTTCTTTAAAAGAGGGTCTTGCCAATGTTTTGGTGAACGATCCACGAAGATTCATATTTTCAATTACATTATAAATCAAACCCACAGATGGCAATACGTCCAATTCATCATGCACCAAAGAATCTAAAGCAATATTATTATAATATCCTTGATAATTAATGTTTGACTTTTCAACACGCAATCCATAAACTGTTTTAAATTGATCCGTTATTGGCAATTCATTCATTATATATGCCGCTGCGACATTTGAATTTGCTTTATACTCATTATTCAAATCTCTATTTCCTACGACATACATCCCTGACCTTGATGTTGGATTCCAAATATTATCATCAGTTAAAATTTCATTGAAGTTTTTCGAGAAATCATTAAAATCTGAAGTCGCATTAAATTTATAAAGCAATATACTATAATCTCTATCTTTATAGGTATTGGACAATCCAAATTTGAGCTTAGATGATAAACCATTCCATTGTAAAAAATGATAAGTGATATCTATTTTTGATGCAACATTCACTTCATTAAGTGTTCTAAAAAACCGATCAATTCCAGCTCCATCACCTAATTTCAAATCATAAGTTCCTAGCTCATCATTAAATGACAATTTGGTAGAACGTACATCTGGCTCCAAAATATGTGAATAAGTAGGAGATACTTTCCAATCTATTTGAAAGGCTCCGAAATCATGTTTTCCTGCTAATAATGCATTGGTTACTGATTTTTGTGAATATTCGATTGCATTTTTATACAATTTGGCTTTAGTTTCATCAAAATTCTGAGAAAAATACTCTGCTGCTCTACCATCTCCATTCTGGCTATGGACTAAAGAAATAGTATATTTATTATGCTCTGTTTTTATTGCCCCTCCGATCAATGCACTCCAAAGCACTTCATTTTGAGAAATCGTTCCCGTACTGACTTCTCTTTTATCTAAAATATTAGTTGATTTATTTTCAGTATCTTTAAAAAATACACCTCGATAGACATCATCGTAAAATTTATATGAATTACTATAATTAGCAGCAACATTTAACCCAAATGACACATTTTTAATATCATATTGATTGCCAAAACTAAAAGCATAAGATTGATTTGCAAAATTAGTGGCTCCTTTTTTTACACCCAATTCTTTTGAGAATTTATGAGTTAAAATACTTAAACTATTATCCCCTGCCGTTTCATCTGGAATAATTGAATTGGGATTAAATTGCAACTTTCTATCTCCTGCAAAACCAGCCCAATCCATTTTACCTTTTTCATATAAAACAAAATTTGGATTAAAATTCATTCCTGGAGTAGCTCCTAATCCCATCGAAAAATTCATTGTTTTGGTTTCAGGAAAATCTTTCAAAGTAATATCCACTAATCCACCTGTAAAATCACCTGGCAAGTCTGGCGTAAATGTTTTATATACAATCAAATTATCAATCAAATTGGTTGGAAACAAATCCATTTGTACTGTATTTTTATCTGGATCTAAACCTGGTATGGTCATTCCATTCAATACAGTCTTGATATATCGGTCTCCAAGTCCCCTTACAAATACATATTTTCCTCCTTCAATAGATACACCTGGTACTCTTTTTACAGCTTCTGCCGCATTTCCATCTCCACTTCTGCTAAAAGTTTCTGATGAAATAGCATCCATCAGATTCAAAGATTTCTTTTGTATTGCCATCAAGGCTCCTTCGCTCCTTTGACTTGCTTTTGCAGTCACCACTACTTCATCTAGACCAATAGACTCTTCTGACATATTCACATTTAACACAGTTACTTGTCCTGACTGAACAACTACATCTGTAATTACTTGATTCACATAACCAATTGAAGTAAAACTTAATTTATAAGTACCTGCACTCAATTCTAGAGTATATTGTCCATCCAAATCCGTAGTTGTTCCATTGCCTGAATCATCCACGATTACATAAGCGCCAATTAACGTTTCACCACTTACTTTATCCACGACTACACCCCTAATCTTACCCGTATCAGCAAGAGATAATGTAGAAAAAAATATGAATGAGAAAAAGATTAAAAAATGTTTCATAAGAGTATATTATTATTTTTGATTAATTTATTAAAAACAGCAAAAGACCCCTTCAAAACGAAGGTGTCTTTTGTTACAAATTGGATTACTGTTTTATAATTTTCCATTTAACTTTGCCCATGTCCATCCGTCGAATTCTGACAAATCAGCACCTTCAGCACTGGAATTATTATTTGCTGCCGAATAAATAGTTTCCACTGTAGATTTCATCTCATCAGAAACAGGACATGCTTCGCTGCTTGAATTTTGAGATTTTGTATAAACAGAAATCGAAGCACTAGTATTATTATCTTTGACAACAAGCGTAGCAGGATTCGCTACATAGTGTGTATATGCATCTGTTTTTGCAGTTGAACAGTCATCTTTGAATGATGCACTTAATTTGAATTTTGTCAAGCCTTCAAATTTACAATTTTTGATTGTACCTTGGGCTTTAGATTTCATATCAACTGTACCATCACCCGTTTTTGAAATAAATGTACAATTTTCAACAGTAAAAAGTCCATTCACATTGGTTGCATTTTCAGGACCATCTATTTCCAAAAATTCATCTCCTGTATTGTCATACACCACGACAGAATTTTTAAAACTTCCCGCAAAATTTTGGTCAATATCAAAAGCATCATCTTGTTGATATGCAACCAAAGCATATTCTATATTTGCTGCTCCACCAAAACATTCGATTCCATCATCCAAATTTCCAACAATTTCAATATGATTGATGACTGTTCCAGAACCAACGCCTCCTAAAGTCAACCCATTGATTTCGTTTCCTTCACCAATTAATGCCCCACCATGTCTAATAGAAACATATTTTAAAACACCTGAATTATCATTATTATCATCACCCCCATATTTTCCGAAAGCTTCATCCGCAGGAATTCCTTCAATTTGAGCTTCTGTGTCGCCAATCTTGGCCGAAATCACACCTTTCCCTAAGACAATCACGCCTCCCCACTTTGAATGATCTGTTTCTTTCAAGTTTGTTCCTGTTTTTTCACCAATTTTAATATTATCTAAAGTAGAAGTAAAAATAATAGGTTTATCAGGAGTTCCTTCTGCCATAATCTTACCACCTCTTGCAATAACGAGAGCAGAAGCCAAAGATCCTTGACCTTGTCGCCCTTTAATAATTGTTCCTGCTTCGATTGTCAATGTCACTCCATCTTCAACAATAACTTTGCCAGCCAATTCATAGATATTTTTTGCAACCCATGTTTCATTAGAAGTAATTGCACCAGATTTTGTTTCCGTTTTTGCAGCAGGTTTCGCATTTGGATCTACAATGCAATTACCGTTATCACATACATATCCTGCTGGACAAGTTACATCATCACAAATATCACCTTTATCACAAGATGTGAATATTGCTGACACTAACATTAAAAAGAAGAATACTTTTCTTGAGAACTTTAATTTTTCCATTTTACTTTACAGTTTTTCATTAAGAATAAATTCGCTGCAAAGATAAAGGAGCAATGTGAAGTCAATATGAAGTGTATGATAAATTTGAGTAAACGAATTAAAAAAAAAACGCAATTTTACAGCTGTAAAATTGCGTTTTTTTAATTATAATTATTGTGATTTTAGAAAAGTGAAATTATTTTATCGCCATAAAAC
>CAZOHX010000004.1:0-20672 GCA_964579315.1 uncultured Saprospiraceae bacterium | reverse complement strand
TCTATCGTTGACAATGAAGCTGAAAATTTAGGGCTTGTTGTTGGTAAAGATGAACTTTTGGATCTTGAATTTGGACAAAACCCAAATAAATTGAGCCCAATTATTCAAAGAACTTTCCGTAATCAGCAAGGACAGATTAATATGGATGTTTTGAGTCAATACAAAAAAGCAATTGAAGAAAATACTCTTCCTGAAAAATCTAAACAATTTTGGGGGGTGCAAGAAAAGCAAATTATCAAAGATCGTTTGCAAACTAAATTATCTTCATTGGTAGAAAAAGCTATGTTCACACCTAGCTGGATGGTAGATATGCTCCAAAAAGACCAAAATAAACATGTTAGTTTTGATTATGTGAAAATTCCTTTTGATGCCGTAGCAGATAGTGATGTGACTGTTTCAGATGCTGATTTATCTTCTTACTTGTCTAATCATAAAGCAGAATTTACCAATAAAGAAGAAACTAGAAAAGTAGAATACGTAAGTTTTGACATTAAACCTTCTAGCCAAGATTCTTCTAAAATTCTAAAGGATTTTGCTCCTTTGAAACAGGATTTCATTAATACAGACAATGATTCTTTATTCGTTGCTATGCATTCTGGTATCATGACAAATGGTTATTTAACTAAAGATAAAATTACTATTGGCGGCATTTCTGAACGTCTTTTTTCTGAACCTGTTGGAACTGTTTTTGGTCCTTATGTCGATCGTGCAAATTATCAATTGACAAAATTACAAGACCGAAGAGTATTACCTGATTCTGCAAAATCTAGAATTATTTTAATACCTGCTAAGTCTCCAGAAGAATTTGCTTCTGCTAATAAAACTATTGATAGTGTATTGCAAATTATCAATAATGGTACAATGAAATTTGAAGATGCTGCCAAAAAGTATAGTAAAGACCCAACCAGTGCAAGTAAAGGTGGAGATTATGACTATGTAGCTCTCAATCAAGTAATTCCTGCATGGCAAGATTTGATATTTTATAAAGGTCAAATCGGTAAGGTTTACAAAATTATTGCTCCTTATGGTGTTCAGTTAGTTGAGCCACAAGGACGAAAAGGTGAAGAAAAAGAATATGTAAAAATTGCTTCTATCTCTCAACCTATTATCCCATCAGATGCAACTATTGCAGATGCTTTTGATGTGGCTAGTAAATTCATCAATGATAATCAATCTTTAGATGCTGTTAGAGCTTCTGCAAAAGCTCAAGGTTTGAGTATTAAAACATCTGCACCTTTAAAGAAAAATGACTTTGTCGTCGGGGAATTAGGCGCAAGTCAATCTTCTAGAGATATTGTGAAATGGGCTTTCCAAAATAGCGTTGGTGCCGTTTCTCCTTCTGTATATGCATTTGATGATAAGGTAAACTATTACACTAATAAATATGTAGTCGTTGGATTGAAAAGTATTCAGCCTGCAGGATTACCTTCTGTCGCAAATGTGAAAGAAGAACTAGAGCCTTTGGTACGAAATATGAAAAAAGGTGAAATTTTAAAAGGTAAAATTTCATCTAAAGATTTAAGTGCATTGGCTTCTACTTATAATTCAACTGTTGAAAATGCAGCAGATGTTACTTTTAGTACTTCTTTTGTCCCAGGAATGGGCACAGAATCTAACGTGATTGCAAAAGCATTGACTTTAGAAAATAATGCCGTATCTGACCCTATCGTTGGAGAAAATGGGGTGTATGTCATTAAAATTAATTCTGTAAAAGAAGATTCTAATGCTTCTCCTATTGCTGGATTGAGAAAGATTTTTAATTCTAAATACACTTCAACTATTAAATCTGGTTTGATTAAAGCTATAAAAGATAATGCTGAAATTACCGATAATAGATCTACTTATTATTAGATTTATATCTTGATACCTATTTGGTTTAAAAAGGATGTAGGATTGTTTCCTACATCCTTTTTTATTTCCATAACAGTAAAGCCGTCCAAAAATTGATTTTCATAAAAAAAATCAGTATTTTTGTGACCGTTTTAGATACTATTTGTCTTATAAAATGTAATGAGTACGCCCAACTCCCACTTTAAACATAATTATATAACTACTAAAAAAAAATTTATGAAAATTGCTGTGATTGGTACAGGATATGTTGGTCTTGTAACTGGAACTTGTTTCGCTGAAACAGGAAATGAAGTTATTTGTGTTGATATTGATGCAAATAAGGTAGAGGAAATGAAAAAGGGGAATATTCCTATTTATGAGCCAGGCTTAGATGTAATATTTGATAGAAATACTAAACAAGGTCGATTAACCTTTACAACAGACATAGAAAATGCGATAAAAGATGCTGAAATCATCTTTTTAGCTTTACCTACGCCTCCAGGGGAAGATGGTTCTGCAGATTTATCTTATATCCTCGGTGTAGCAGAACAACTTTCATTTATTATAAAAGATTATAAAGTAATTGTTGATAAAAGTACTGTACCTGTTGGTACTTCTGAAAAAGTTGGTGCTATTTTGGCTAAAAATTTGGATGCTGACTTATATGATGTGGTTTCTAATCCAGAATTTTTAAGAGAAGGGGTTGCCGTAGAAGATTTTTTGAAACCTGACAGAGTTGTCATTGGTACAGATTCCGATAGAGCAAGAAAAGTGATGAAGCAATTATATGCTCCATTTGTTCGCCAAGGAAATCCAATTATTTTTATGGATGAAAGATCTGCTGAAATGACTAAATATGCTGCCAACTCATATTTAGCAACTAGAATTACCTTTATGAATGAAATTGCTAATCTTTGTGAAAAAGTCGGGGCTGATGTGGATATGGTAAGACAAGGTATGGGGAGCGATACTAGGATTGGAAAACGTTTTTTGTTCCCTGGTGTTGGTTATGGGGGAAGTTGTTTCCCAAAAGATGTCCAAGCTTTAGCAAAAACAGCAGAAGAATACAATTATGATTTTAGAATCCTAAAATCTGTAATGGGTGTGAATGATAAACAAAAAACTGTACTCGCTCATAAAATCAATAATTATTATAAAGGTAATCTTGCAGGCAAAACCATAGGCATGTGGGGACTAGCTTTTAAACCTAATACTGACGATATCAGAGAAGCACCCGCATTATATATTATCCAAGAATTATTGGATGCTGGGGCTAAAATCAAAGCTTTTGATCCCGAAGCAATGGCAAATGTTAAAGCTATTTTTGGGGATAAAATCGAGTTTTGTCAAAGTCAATATGATGCAATTGACGGAGTAGATGCCTTGGCTATTGTTACAGAATGGAGTGTCTTTAGAACACCCGATTTTGATAAAGTAAGAAATATGGTCGCAGATAAGGCTATCTTTGATGGTCGTAATCTTTATAATGTGAGTAGCATGAAAGAAAAAGGATTCCATTATGAAAGTATTGGTCGTAATCCAATTTTTATCAATGAGTATTCCGCTTAAGAGATTTAATGTGACAGTCTCACTAAAAAGCAGCATTTCCCACCAAATGCTGCTTTTTTTTGTCAATTTAAATTCAAAATTTGTCTTTTTTTGGCAAATCAATAAAATAATTGATGCAATTCATTAAATTTGTTGCATGATAAAACATTTGTCTATAACAAACTATGCGATTATTGAATCTTTGAACTTGAATTTCTCCAATGGATTAACCATTATTACAGGAGAAACAGGGGCTGGTAAATCTATCCTTATGGGGGCTTTGGGTTTGATAATGGGCAAAAGAGCAGATACCAAATCTCTTTACGACAAAAACAAAAAGTGCATCATTGAAGGTGTTTTTACTATCGGTAAATATAAATTAAAATCTTTCTTTGATACTTTTGATTTGGATTATGAAGATGAAATGGTCATTAGAAGGGAGTTGACTCCCGCAGGTAAATCTAGAGCCTTTGTAAATGATACACCTGTTAATTTGAAAATATTAAAACAATTATCAGACTCTTTAATCGATTTGCACGAACAATTTGATACGCTCGATATTCATGAAGTATCTTTTCAAATGAGAATGATTGATGCACTTGCAGGTAATCACAAAATATTATTAGATTATCAGAAAAAATTTAATAATTATAAAACTACTGAAAAAGAATTAACCCATTTAAAAAATAAATTGGCAGAGGCTAATCGTGAAAAAGAATTTATTTCTTTTCAATTGGAAGAATTTGAAAAAGCTAATATTGTTGCTGGTGAACAAGCAAAAATGGAAGATGAACTCAAGCAAATGAATAATGCTGAATTAATCAAAAGAACACTTAATGATGCGTTTGACATCATGGTGGACAATGATGCTTCTCTCATTAGTAAAATGAATGAAATTTCTAACGCTATTCATCAAATCGAAGCTTTTGTTCCCAACTTATCTGTCCATGCTGAAAGATTGAATAGTCTAACTCTCGAAATGGAAGACCTTGCCAATGAATTTTTACAAATTTCAGATAAAACAGCTTATTCTTCAGAGCAAATTGAGATTTACACAGAAAAATTAGATCTTATTTACAAGTTGTTGAACAAACATAATGTAAGAGAAGATCACGAATTGATACAACTACAAATCGATCTAACATCTCAACTTGCGGGGTATGAAGATTTGGGTAATCAAATTGAAAATCTTGAAATCGACCTGCAAAATCAAAAGATAAAATTAGAAACTATTGCAGAGCAACTATCTGATTCAAGAAAGAAGGTTATCCCTAAATTTGAAAAAGATGTTTATCAACTTTTATCTAGTTTATCTATGGCAAATGCCCGTTTGGTTATTGATATAAAATCAATTGACAACCTAAATAAAACGGGCAATGATGCTATAGAATTTTTATTCAGTGCCAACAAAGGGGGTAGCCCATTACCTATAAAAGATGTTGCTTCGGGTGGTGAATTATCTAGACTTACGCTTTGTACAAAATCTTTAGTAGCTAGTGCCATCCCTTTACCTACACTTATTTTTGACGAAATTGATGCTGGTGTATCGGGTGAAGTGGCTCTGAAAATGGGAAAAATACTTAGAAATTTATCCAATCAACATCAAGTCGTTTGTATTACTCACTCACCGCAAATTGCTTCAAAAGCGGATACCCATTATTATGCGTATAAAAAAGATGTAGCTGGGCGAACCATTACAAAAGTAAAAGCATTGGATCAAATGGAACGAATACGGGCAATTGCAACCATGTTGAGCACCAATCCTCCAAGTGATTCCGCCATAGAAAACGCAAAAGAATTATTAACATTATAACAAAACCAACCAAAATTTATTTATGTCAAACAATTTATTAAAAGGAAAAAGGGGTGTCATTTTTGGAGCTCTGGATGATAAGTCCATCGCATGGAAAGTAGCTGAAAAATGTCATGAAGAAGGGGCATCCATTGTATTAACCAATGCTCCTGTTGCCATGAGATTTGGACACATCCATCAATTGGCAGAGAAAATTGGTGCTGAAATTATTCCAGCAGATGCGACCAGTCTTGATGAATTAGAAAATTTATTTTCCAATGCTCAAGAAATCTTAGGGGGTAAGTTAGATTTTGTGTTACACTCTATTGGAATGTCTGTAAATGTACGAAAACAAAGAGCTTATAATGATTTGAATTATGACTGGATGATGAAATCTTTAGACGTTTCTGCCATTTCTTTTCATAAAGTTATGCAAACGCTTTGGAAACTGGATGCAATCAATGAATGGGGATCCATTTTGGCATTGACTTATATGGCTGCACAACGCACATTTCCTGAATATAGTGAAATGGCTGAAGCCAAATCTATGTTAGAGTCTATTGCAAGAAGTTTTGGTTATCATTTTGGAAGAGAGAAACATGTTCGTGTGAATACAATCTCGCAATCTCCTACACCAACAACAGCTGGAAGTGGAGTCAAGGGATTTTCGGAGTTCTTTTCTTTCGCTGAAAAAATGTCCCCGTTAGGAAATGCAACGGCTGATGAGTGTGCAGACTATTGTGTGATGATGTTTAGTGATTTTACTAAAAAAGTCACCATGCAAAACCTTTTCCATGATGGAGGATTCTCTAATATGGGATTGAGTCATGCTGTTTTAGATAGTTTTGAAAAATAGAAGGCTTTTAAGTAGTTGGACACATGTTTTTACATATATCTTTTTGATATATTTTGCCCAACTCTTCAGCAAAAATGCTCGCAATAGCTAGGCTATTACTGTGCTTTTTCCTTCGATTTGAACAAAATCTATTTAAAAATATACACATAAAAACATATGTCCACCTACTTAAGTAATTTTAGAAAAAAAATATGAATAAAATAATCACAATACTTTTGGTAAGCCTATGGCTAACCAACGTTGCATCTGCACAAGATGAAGTAATCGAAGGAAAAATCCTTGCTCACTGGGATACTACTCAAACGGTAATTCCCCCATCCGTTTCAGATTTAAGATATAATGATATTTGGGGTATCATCAGAGATGGAAAGGAATACGCTGTTTTAGGTTCTAGTCAAGGAACTCATTTCATTGATATCACCGACACATCCAAACCTTTAGAACAACTGTTTTTTATTCCAGGTGCTGTTCAACATTTTGCTATTCATAGAGATTATCATGATTATCAATGTTACGTTTATGCCGTTTGTGATGAAGGCCCAAGTACATTGCAAATCATGGATATCTCTCTACTACCCGATACCGTAACAGTGGTATATGATTCTAGTGCACTATTTAACACGGCTCATAATATATTCATAGACTCGCTTAATGCTAGGATGTATGCTTTTTCTGTAAACGGAATGCCTGATATTGAAAGAGCGGGGGTTGCTATATATTCATTGGAAGATCCAATCAATCCTGTATTGCTTGCTTCATATAGTGATTTTGGTGGAATAGAAACGTCCTCTGTTCATGATGGATATATAAGAGATAATATTGCTTATTTAAATTTAGGACCAAGAGGTTTTGCCATTATGGACTATTCTGATCCAGAAAATCCAATTCCTTTGGGTACTCTAACTGATTATCCTGATAAGGGTTACAATCATTCGGGTTGGTTGTCTGATGATGGCTCTCATTATTATTTAGGCGATGAAACAAATGGAAAAAAAGTAAAATCTCTGAATGTATCTGACCCTGCAGATATAACGGTTGATACGCTTTTTGATGCCAATTCAGATGACCCGAATAGTATTACTCATAATCAAGTTGTAGCTTGTAATTATTTATATATTTCTTATTATGGAGATGGGCTTCAGGTTTATGATATTTCAGAACCTGCTTATCCAAAACGAGTATTGTTTTCAAACTCCTATGTTCAAAGTGAAGGAATTTGGGGCGTTTTTCCATTTTTCCCATCCAATAAAATTATTGTTTCTGATATCGAAACTGGACTGTATGTGATTGAAGGGATAAATGATGGATGTAAGGCAAAACAACCTACAGCCTGTGATGTTGTTTTAGCTTCAAATGATCTAAATTTTGATGTTTCAAATTTTGAAATCCACCCAAACCCTACAGATAGTGATTTATCCATAAATCTTTCGCTTTTAAAGACCAAAGAAAAAAATGCAATTATTTCAATAGTGGACTTAAATGGGAAAATTGTTTTTAAACAACAAAAAGCACTTCATTTTGAAAACAATTGGCACATTAATACGAATGATTTAGCCCAAGGTTTTTATATTTTAAAAATCAAGAATGCTCAATTGAGTCTTTCTCAAAAAATCGTGGTTGTTCATTAATCATTAATCCAAAAACTATACTTATGAAATTTTCCTTTTCAATATTTTTGATCATTTTTGCTTCTTCCTTATTCGCTCAACCTGTTGAAGGGACATTATTAGGCCATTGGGATGATACCACAATCATTGGCTCTGGTCAATACGATAATCGCTATAATGAAGTTTGGGGGCTCTCTGGAAATGGCAAAGAATATGCGGTTATCGGATCTACGCAAGGTACTCACATTATTGATGTAACAGACCCGACAAAACCAGAAGAAGTTTTCTTTTTAGAAGGCAGACGTAAAGGTAGAAGTATTGTACATAGAGATTTTCACGATTTTGGATGTTATTTATACGCTGGATGTGGGGAAGGAAATAGCTCTTTGCAAATTATGGACATTTCTCAATTACCAGATACCGTCTTTGTGGTCTATGATAGCGATGAAGCTTTTTTGAATACTCACAATTTATTTATTGATTCATCTGCTGCTCGACTCTATACTTTTGCAGAAACTCGAAAAAATGGATTTCATGAAATGAGTGTTTATGATATTTCAAACCCAACGGATCCTGTATATTTAAAATCTTTTGGAACTTTTGCTGGAATCGATGCTAGTCATGTACACGATGGATTTATTCATAACAATATTGCCTATTTAAATTTAGGCAATGCTGGAATGGCCATCGTGGATTATACAGATCTTGATAATCCTATCGGACTAGGCACACTGACGGATTATGACGATAGAGGCTATAATCATTCTGGTTGGGCTACTCCAGATGACCATTACTATTATATGGCTGATGAGACTTGGGGCTATAAATTGAAAGCCATAGATGTTTCTGATCCATCTGACATTACGGTTGCAAAATTATTTGGTGCTGATGCAGAATCTCCTAAAAGTATCCCCCATAATCAAATTCTTGCTTGCAATTATCTATATGTTTCCTACTATTTTGACGGGTTGCAAGTGTATGATGTATCAGAACCCTTGAATCCAAAAAGAGTGATGTATTATGATACTTATCCTGATGAAACAATTAAAAATTATAAGGGAGCATGGGGCGTTTTTCCATTTTTACCTTCTGGCAATATTTTGGTTTCCGATATGCAAACTGGACTATACATTATTCAAGGACTGGATGATGGTTGTGTTGAAAAAAAGACAACTTCTTGTTCTAGTTTCGTTGGAACGTCCGTTTTAGATGAAAATATTACAAAATTTGAAGTATTTCCAAATCCAGTAAGTGATATTTTAACCATAGATATTGATTTTGAGTCTTTTTCTACCCTTGATGTTGAATTGCAAATTGTGGATATAAACGGTAGAGAAGTATTTACTCAAAAAGAGAAAACACAATTAAATAATGAATGGAAATTGGATTTAAGCCAACTTCAAAATGGTTTTTATATTTTAAATATCAAAGCCAATCATTTGATGGTTAGTCGTAAAATTGTTGTTTCGAAATGATGAAATCATTTTTTCGCATCAATCCCTAATCCAAATAATGCAAAATCATATTTTACAGGATCTTTTGGGTCTAGTTGTCTTAGATTTTGGGTCAGTTCTTTCACGGCTTTCCAGTCGGTTCGTTTTCTTTCTAATAGTCCAAAGGATCGTGCTACCCTATCAACATGTACATCTAGCGGAATTAATAGTTGGGATGGACTTATTTTATCACTCCAAATTCCAAAATCTACTCCTTTTTCATCGTTTCGAACCATCCATCTCAAAAACATATTGATTCTTTTACAACCCGATTTTCTTTTGGGCGTAGGAATGTGTTTTCTAGTGCGGTCTGGAGCTAATTCTGAATCAAAAAATTGATTATGAAAGCCTATTAATGCTTCTTCAATATCTTTAGAATCATCTTTCAAATGGGTTGAAAATGCTGTCACCATAGAGTCATTCTTTTGATAATACTGTTGAAAAAATTCCAAAAAATATAGTGCATCGGTCGGCTGAAAAGTCCTATGTTTAAAATCTAAAAATGGTTTTCTATCTTTTTCTTGGTGATTTAGAATAAAATCATAAGGAGCACCATCCATTAATTCGATTAAACGTTGTCCGTTTTTAATAATCATATTTCTTCTTCCAAAAGCAATCATTGATATCCAAAATCCCATTATTTCAATATCTTGCTTTTTTGTAAATTGATGGGGAATACTGATCGGATCATCTTTTATAAATTGGGGTTGATTGTAACGATCCACTGCTTCGTCTAATATTTGTTTTATTTCCAAGTTCATTAAATCAAGTTGTAATTGCTGTTGATTCTTATTAAAAATGACAATTTAGCACCTTAGTTGGTAATTCCTTCGTAAATTTGCAAAAAACTATAAAAAATGTTTGAATGGATACTTATCGGGATTGTCGTTTATTATTTTTACACTAAAACGCAAAGAGATAAAGTTCAACTTAAAAATGGTCATCAAAAAACCAAACGTGGGGATGGTGATGATGAAGATTATATTGATTATGAAGAAGTAGATTGAAATGGAAAATAAGATGAAAATTAGTGATTGGATTATCGAAAAAAATAATCAATTTTTGGTATTGAATAAAATACCTGGAATTCCTGTCCAAAATGACAAAACCAATGATTTGTCTTTATTGAGTTTGGCTCAAATTTATTCAAAATGTACCTTGTTTCCTGTCCATCGAATTGACCGTCCAACCAGTGGCTTGGTTCTATTTGCAAAAACCAAAGGTGCTATTAAAAGTTTAAATGCACAATTGAGTAAACGCACCATTGAAAAATCTTATTTGGCGGTCGTTAAAAATAAACCCGAACCTACTTCAGGTAGATTAGTCCACTTTTTAAGAAAAAATGGAAAAACCAATAAATCAATGGTGGTAGAACAAGGGGAAAAAGGTGCTCAAGAAGCTATCTTAGAATATAAATTGGTGGGTAGTATCGAAAATTATCACCTTTTGGAAATAAAATTAATTACAGGAAGACATCATCAAATCAGAGCTCAATTTGGACATTTAAACAATCCCATCAGGGGAGATGTTAAATATGGATTTAGACGTAGTAATAAAGATCGTTCCATCCATTTACACGCTTGGAAGATGAGTTTTAATCATCCTGTAACAGGAAAGAAAATAAATTTAGAAGCACCTATTCCCGATGAAAATATTTGGAATGCTTTTACATTTCCTAACCAACTTACTGCCTTAAAAAAGAAATAGAATGGAACAAATAAAAAGAACAGATGTCAATACTTTAGGTGAGTTTGGCTTAATTGAGCATCTTACCAAGAATTTAAAAACCAAGCACAAATCTACTTTGAAAGGAGTGGGTGACGATGCTGCTATTATTGATATTGGCAATGGGCAAGTGATGGCAATCTCTACAGATTCTCTAGTGGAAGGTATTCATTTTGATTTGTCTTATATGCCTTTAAAGCATTTGGGATACAAATCTGTAGTGGTTAATCTTTCTGATATATTTGCTATGAATTGTACTCCCAAACAGATTACCGTTTCTATTGCCATTTCAAATCGCTTTTCGGTAGAGGCTCTTGAAGAATTCTATGAAGGAATCCAAAAGGCTTGTGATTTTTATAATATTGATTTAATTGGGGGTGATACCACTTCTTCAAATAAAGGCTTTTTTATCAATATCAGTGCCATAGGTATTGGGCAAAAAAATAAAGTAGCTTATCGAAATGGTGCTAAAGTTGGAGATTTAATATGTGCTAGTGGAGATTTTGGCGGGGCATATTTGGGATTGCAGATTTTGGAAAGAGAAAAACAACTTTACTTATCTGATCCCAAAATCAAACCCGATTTAGAAGATCAATCTTATTTGATAGGTCGTCAATTAAAACCTGAAGCTAGAAAAGATATCATTGAACAATTGGATCAAGCAAAACTAATACCAACTTCCATGATTGACGTATCGGATGGACTGGCTTCTGAATTGTTTCATATTTGTAAAGAGTCTGGCGTAGGGGCTTTTGTGGAAGAAAAAGCTATCAATATTCAAATCGAAGCACAAGTTATGGCGATAAAATTCAAATTGGATCCTGTCACCTGTGCATTAAGTGGCGGTGAAGATTATGAATTATTGTTCACCATTGACCCATCTGACATTGAGAAAATCAAACTTTTTCCTGATGTGGCAATTATAGGGGAAGTTGTAAATAAAAAAGATGGAATCAAACTTCATACAACGGGTGGAAATATTCATCCTATTCGTGCTCAAGGTTGGGTTCATTTTGAACCCTAGATCTTTTTGTTTACTTAGCCTAATGTATTATTGCATTTGGCAACTTAATCTAATAATTTATCTAACTCGTCTTTTAAAAATCCAATTAATTCCTTGACATAACCCGTCGAAAAGTCAAAAGAAATACCTGCCGCTTCATAGATTTCTGGAATTGTCTTTGAATATCCTAATTTCAATGCAGTCTTGTATTGTTCGATGGTTTTTGTAGGATTTTGTTTGAAATTTCGCCAAATTGCAATTGCTCCTAATTGAGCCATACCATATTCAATGTAGTAAAAAGGCACTTCAAAAATATGTAATTGTCTCTGCCATACAAAGTTTTTTCGATTTTCAAGACCACTCCAATCTACGATGTCTGTAGAAAATTCATTATAAATCTGGAGCCAACTTTCTGTCCGTTCATCTAAGGTATGATTGGGGTGCGTATAAATCCAATGCTGAAATTTATCAATTGTAGCTACCCATGGTAAAGTAATTAAAACTTTCTCTAGTTGCCATATTTTTGCTTTTCGCAAATCTTCTTTATTAGGAAAAAATACATCCCAATGCTCCATCGAAAGTAATTCCATCGTCATAGATGCCAATTCTGCTACTTCAGATGGTGTACGTTTGAAAAACCCTAATTCAAAATCTTTGACCAAGACAGAATGTACTGCATGTCCAGATTCATGTATCATTGTGCGAACATCTTTGATACTATTCACCGCATTCATAAATACAAATGGAATATTACTTACAGGCAATGGCATATTATATCCACCTGGTCTTTTTCCTTTTCTCGAATCTAAATCTAAATGACCATTTTTTTGCAAAAGTTCAACCACATTTCCAAACATCGGGTCAAGTTGCCCAATACATTCCACTGTTTTTGAAATCAAATCTGGAATATCATTGAATGGCGTTGTTATTTCTCCACCCATCATATCCACTGACAAATCCCAAGGACGTAATTGATTTAATTGTAATGCTTCTTTTCGATAAGAATGTAATTTGGAAATTAAAGGCAAAACTTCTTCTTTGATAGACAAATGAAAATCAAAACAATCTTCTATTTTATAATCAAAACGACCTAATGCCATAAATTTATAATCACGATAATTGTCAAATCCCGCATTTTTTGCAATTTCAGTTCGAATAGCAATCAATTGAGTCAATATATCATTGAGTTGTTCTTTATTTTCTAAGATACCATCTGAAATTTTACAATAAATTTCTTCCCGATGATTTCTGTCCAAAGACTCTAGTAATCCGCTTGCAGCTTGAATTGTTAATTCTTCCCCTTCATTTTCAATATTTATCTTTGAAAATATTTGTCCAAATTGTTTTGAAATCAATTTAGCTTTGGCAATTAAATCTACATTCTCATCATTGTACAGTTTAAGATTATTATATATTGATCTTAAAAAAATATCGTATTTTTTATCCAAAGGGTATTTTAAAACAAGATCTGCAAATTTATCATCCAATATATTATTATGCTTAGAAATCATTGGTACTAATTTCTGAATAGCATAATTATATGCTTCACTAGATTTTTCGTCTTCACTATTTCTTGTGATTCTAATATATCTCCAATTCAAATCTTCCTTCAAAATTTGGATAAATTCATTGCGATCATACATCCAATCTTCCAATTCCGTTGAATTATTAATCACTCTATTTTCAAGTTCTGAAAAGTATGGCTTTAGCTTAGACCAAACCGTGATGGTGAAGTTTTTGGGCAAATAATTCATCTTATTTTTTGTTGCATCGATAATTTCCATAGGGGAAAAACAGTTTTTTTATTTACAATCCATTAATTAGCAACATTTTACAAAAATGCTGCAAATTAAAAGTCTTGTATTTTTTTGATTAGTAAAACAAGTTCATTTGCATCCAATTACTCTGAATCATCAAGTAAATTTTTCTCTTTCAGTATAAAAAACCACTTTAATATTTTCTTCATATCTCCTATATGAACTTGATCTCGATCATAATCAGGAATAATATCTTCAAAATATTCAATGATTTCTTCTTTGGGTGCTTTTGGAGAAACAGGAGGAAGATCTTCTGATTGATCAATCATGGATTGAAAAACCTTTTTTAGTTCTTTTGAATCTGTATCTGTATAAACTGCAATCGTCTCTAATGGTGAAAACTGATGCTTCCTAGAAGATACAAATCTTTTCTTTCCAGTATCTAAATCTGCAACAATTAAGCCATTATTTTTATTTGCAACCAATGTATATAATCCTGACAATCCTGTGATTGACATAATCTTTTCTAAATTCATAATTTTATTTTTTTTACGCCGACAAAAATACATAAATTATTTGGAAGGATTACAAGGAATTGACATTCAAAATTGGAACAGTTTTTGTAATTAATTAGGGATATGGTTCTCTTTTTTTTTAAAGAGCCATTTTTAACCAAAATTACACACACGATGACAGTTTATTCACCAAAGTATTTGTTGGTACTTCTATTTTTCATAATCTTCGCTTCTTGTGATGAAGATTTGCCTCAAGAAGTAAGAATTAATAAAGAAATATTTACAGTAAACGATCAAAAAGAACTGGGAGATGTTTTTGTCAAACAATATACAAAAGATCATCTGCAAAATATTCTTGATAGGGCATCTAATCCACAGATTTATAAATATATAGATCAATTTAATACGCTTTTCACCACATCTCCAGTAACTAGATTAGATGATTTCGATTGGGATTTGACCATTGTCAAGGATAATAGTGCCAATGCTTTTACCTTCCCAGGTGGACACATCTTCATTACCACGGGATTACTCAAATTTTTAGATACAGAAAGCCAATTGGTTGCCATTATTGCAAATGAAATATTTTATTCTAATTCGGATGTACTAGTTAATAAATTAGTACACCATTTTCAAGGAATAGCCATGGGTGATATGCTTTTAGGCAATATTCCCGAAGACTATACACCTTCTGAAATTGTAGATTATTTAATCGATGTTCATTTCGAAGAACGAGAAGTAATTGCCGCTGATAAAATGGCTTTAGAAATCATTTGTCCATATCAATATGATACTTCTTCCTTGATGCACGTCATTGAAAAATCTAAAAATGGACAACATATTCTGTGGATAGAAAGACATCCAACGGCAGAACAACGAATGGCTATGATCATGACAATGATTCAAGATCAAGATTGCGGTGCAGGAAAAACTTTTGAAGACCGATATAAAAAGTTTAAAACACTACTTCATTAAGAAAATGTAGTTGCTCTGAAGCAAGTTTTTGATATTTGATGGAGCAGATGAGTCATCCCCCACTTCGTGTCCACCTATTTAGACCCGATTCATTTTTCTTTCAAGTCTTTTCAATAAAATCACAGCGATAACTCCTCCTAAAAAGGAAACTATAAAATTGATACATAGTAATTCAATACGAGGAGAGCCCGTTGTCATAATAGATACAGGGTCAAAACCTATTCTCGAAAATAACTTAATGAAAAAGACTCCTCCAAAGGCTCCTGCAATGGTATTTCCTGTAAAATCAAAAGATTTGTCTTTATAGAACACTCCTGTGAGAATGCCTCCTAGAATTCCAAAAGCAACACTGATTAACGCAATAAGTGTGGTCGTCATAATAAATGATTCTTTTTATTTAATGTCCATAATCCATCTTATCAATTTTCCCAGACATCAACCTTTTTTGAATAATCATATATACAAATAGCAATATAAAGCCAAGTATTCCCCATCCCATTGCTACGGATAATCCATATTCTGAAGCGGAAGTGTTGAATATTGTCAGCCCTTCATTAATGGAATTAGTGGATGGTAAAATTACGGGAAACATCGATGCTAATGAAGATGTAATTCCACCAATAATAACTAAACTGGAAAGTAGGAATGCTTGCTTATCTGATATTTTGTGGATTCTCAATAACCCAATTAATGCTCCAAAATAAATCAGTGGAAAAATAATTAAATATGGTCTAGTAAAAAAATTATCCATCGAATGTTGATTGACCATCAATTGCCAAATGGATAAAGAAAATATAGTCAATCCCAATTGGGCAATTGTTAGTTTGAAAATTACATGCTTCAATTTATTATTAATACTGGAATTTGTTTTTAAAATAATCCAATTGGAACCGTGAATAGCTAAGGTGACTACGGCTATAAATCCAATAATTATGGTAAACCAATCAATAATTCCTGGATTTTCATGGGTCGGACTAAAACTTCCATTCCACAGAGGTAAAAAGAAAAAATGCTTTTCATATAAAGAAACTCCTTTTTCTACACCACCTAGATTGACCCCTCTTACTATATTTCCAAGGGCAATCCCAAAGAATAATGCCAATAAAAAACTAGAAATACCAAAAGCTTTATCCCAAATGGCTTTCCACATCGTAAAATTGAATTGTCCTCGAAACTCTAATCCTATCGCACGAAACATGATCAACCACAGGACTATCGTCAAAGGCAAATAAAATCCACTAAAAACAGAAGCATAAAATGTAGGGAAAGCCATAAATAGCATCCCACCGCCCGCAACTAGCCAAACTTCATTGGAATCCCAAAATAATCCAGCTGATTTAGCAATGACTTCTTTGTCTTTTTCTTCTTTTGCCATAAATAAATGGATGATACCTACACCGAAATCATATCCATCTAAAACAAAAAATACTGCCAATACAATTGCTATTAATATATACCAAAATATTTCCATGATTAGTGTGTTTGTGGTCCTCTATAAATTGCTTTTCCTACCAAAAGAAGAAATAACAGACCTAATAAAAAATATAATCCTATGAATCCCAATAATGTGAATAGTGTATTCCCTGACGAAACCGTTGGGGAAATCCCTTCTGCTGTTTTTAATAATCCATAAACCAAATATGGTTGTCTTCCTAATTCAGCGACATACCACCCTGTGATATTTGCAATATAAGGAAATGGGAATAAAAACATAATGACCCATAATAATGGTTTCATGGTAAAAAGCTTTTTTCTCCACAATAAGAAAATTGATATTCCCATTATTCCAATAAATATTGTACCTAAACCAACCATGATATGATAGGCGTAATATAATGCTGGTACATTCGTCGGCAGTTCTTCTGCTTTGAATTTATCCATTCCCAATATCTTTGCATCCCAATCTTGATAGGTCAAAAAACTTAATATATTTGGAACTGCAAGTTTATTATCAAGTTTTTTCTCCACCATATTGGGTTGTCCTACAAGTACTATTTCTGTTCCTGCATGCTCTGTTTCAAATATTCCCTCCATCGCAGCAAAGGATGCTGGTTGATATTTGACTACATTTTTTGCATTCCAATCACCCGTTGGAAATGCTACTAATAGACTTGAACCCAAACCGAATAAAATACCAGTCTTTAGAAATAACTTGCCATGCTCAACAAATTTATTTTGTAAAATATAAAAAGCTCCAATACTCGCCACCACGAATGATGATGTGACCATAGATGCTAATTGATTGTGTAAAAATGCAGGAATCAACCATGGATTACCAAATAGAGCGGAAAAATGTGTCAATACATATTTGCCATTTTCCAAAATTTCATATCCTACAGGATGTTGCATCCATGCATTGGTGGCAAGAATAAAAAATCCACTTGCCCAAGAGCCTAAAAAGACTAGAAACCCCGTTAATAAGTGGAGTTTTTGTCCCATGAGTTTTTCTCCAAAGATGAATAGAACTAAAAAGGATGATTCCAAAAAGAAAGAAAACATCCCTTCCATCGCTAGGGTTTGTCCAATAATGCCACCTGTGAGTTCCGAAAACTTTGCCCAATTGGTTCCAAATTGAAATTCCATAGGAATACCCGTGATGACACCAATCGTAAAATTGATAGCAAATATCTTCATAAAGAATTTTGCGGCATCATTATATTTCTCAACCTTGTTTCGGACGTAATTCCACTTAAAAAAGACAATCAAAAAAGATAATCCCATTGTCAATTGTGGAAAAATATAGTGAAAAGTAATCGTAAATGCAAATTGCATACGATCATAGAAAATCATATCTTCCATTATTGTTCGATTTTATATATCATCTAAATACGATGTAAACTTAATAAAAAATTACATGCTTTTTTTACGTAATTTACAATGAATTGTTTATGTAAAATTAATAACAATTTCATCGTTCCTAAGTTATTTTAGAGATATTCAAAATCTGGCACAAATGTATGTCAAGTTTGGATTAGAATCCATTCTTGATTTTGTATTAACATTTCGTTAGGAGTCGATGGGCTTGTTTTATATATTTCTCCTATCAACTAGATATGATCTCCAATACCAACTCCTTTGTTAACTTCCGCCCTTTCGCCGCCCTTCGTATGTCATCAAACATAAAGCGAAAATCACAACCTTCCTTCCATCGACTACATCCATAGGCGGTTTTCCCCTTAACTATAATCCCTTTGTGGCATTTTGGACAGGGAGCAACATCCTTTTTTGGCTTTGCTTTAGATTTTTGAATGGTTTGGTTGCCAGAAACTAATTTTAGACTATAATCTCGTTCAAATACAACTTTTCCATTTACTTTTTGTGTACCATTTTTAAACCCTTTGAGATTGACAGTTGATCCTTTGGCTATTAATCGTTTGATTTGGTTATCAGAAATCTTTTTACCCATAAATTCAAACGGAATTCTCATCGAACAACCCGATTTGTATTCACTACATCCATAGGCGGTTTTCCCTTTGAGCAATGTGCCTTTTCTACATTTTGGACATGTCAATCCCACTACTGCTAATTTTGAAGTTGGGGATGATTTCCGAGTTTTTCTTCTAGTAGCAATCTTAACAGGTGCGGCAATTTTTCTTATGACTTTTTCCATTCTTACCTCTGTCACAAGATTATCCACCATAGTTTTCATTTCGTTGATAAATTTTCCTGCATTGTATTTCCCTGCTTCTATTTCTTTCAATTTTTTCTCCCATTGCCCTGTCAATTCTGCTGATTTCAGCAATTTGTTTTGAATGGTATCAATCAATTGAATCCCCGTTTCTGTAGCATGAATTTGCTTTCGAATTCGCTTGGAATATTTTCTTCTAAACAACGTTTCTATGATATTGGCACGGGTGGATGGACGACCGATTCCGTTTTCTTTCATCAATTCTCGAAGTTCTTCATCATCCACTTTTTTCCCAGCAGTCTCCATCGCTCTCAACAAGGTGGCTTCCGTATAATATTTCGGTGGCTTGGTTTGTTTCTCTTGGAATGATGGTTTGTGTGGACCAGATTCTCCCTTCGTAAAACTAGGAAGTGGCTCATTCTCTTTTTTCTTATCCGTTTTTTTACTTGGAGGAAGTACTTCTCTCCATGCAGGTTCTATAATTTCTTTCCCCGTAGTTTTAAATTGTACTTTTTGAACTTCACCCAAAACAACTGTATTAGAAATGATACAATCAGGATAAAATGCCATAATAAATCGCCTTGTAATGATATCATACACTTGCAATTCCTGTCCAAATAGATTTTTTTGAATCCCCGTAGGAATAATCGCATGGTGATCTGTGACTTTATTATTATTAAATACCTTTTTTGATTTTCGAATTTTATTTCCTAAAAGGGATTGAGTATATTGATCGTAATTAGTCAATTGCTTCAAGATTCCAGGTACTTGTGGATAAACATCATCTGGTAAAAATGTCGTATCAACTCTTGGATAGGTTACCACTTTTTGTTCATATAATTTCTGAACAGTTTTCAAGGTATTTTCAGCCGAAAGACCAAATTTATTATTGCAATAAACTTGTAATCCTGTCAAATCAAATAACTTAGGTGGATGTTCTCTCCCTTTCTTTTTTGAAACAGATGTGATTTCAAATGGATGTCCTGTAATCTTTTCCAAGAGGGCTTGTCCATCTTCTTTTTTGGAAAACTTTCCTTTGACACAGTTAAAATCTGCTTTGCGATATAGCGTATGTAATTCCCAATAAGTTTCTGGCTTGAAATTGACAATTTCTTTGTGACGTTGCACCAACATAGCTAGTGTAGGAGTCTGTACTCTTCCAATGGACAACATTTGTTTGAATCCTCCATATTTAAGCGTATATAATCGAGTGGCATTCATTCCTAAAAGCCAATCTCCAATGGCTCTAGAACTTGCAGCATAAAATAAATTGTCATAATCCGAAGATGGTTTTAAATTTTGAAACCCTTTTCGGATAGCTTGAGATGTCAAAGATGAAATCCACAATCGTTCTACTTTCCCCGTATATCCTGCATGTTTGATGACCCATCTTTGGATCAATTCTCCTTCTGTTCCTGCATCTCCACAATTAATTACGAGCGTTGCTTTTTTAAATAGTTTTTTGATAACCCCAAATTGTTTTTTAACCCCTGTATTCTTGATGAGTTTTATATCAAATTTCTCTGGAAGCATTGGAAGACTATCCAATTCCCATCTTTTCCAGTGGGGTTTGTAATCGTTGGGTTCAAGTAGCGTACAAAAATGACCAAAGGTCCAAGTCACTTGATACCCATTTCCTTCAAAATAGCCATCCATCCTTGTTTTAGCACCCAAAATGAAGGCAATTTCCTTTGCTACGCTGGGTTTTTCGGCGATGCATACTTTCATGTTTGTTTTTTGGTGAAGATAGGGAATTTTTGGGAGAGTGATAATCATGGATTCTCTATAAAGTTTCCATAGGACTCTCCATTCAATTACTTTGAATGATAATCTAAGCCTTATTAATTCAAGTTTCTTTTAACTTTTTTATCGTATCCAGAAAAAGCCCTTTAAAATTAGCTAAAATATTCCTTATGCTTTTCATCATATGAATTAAATTTCTC
>CAZOHX010000003.1:15622-22031 GCA_964579315.1 uncultured Saprospiraceae bacterium | reverse complement strand
TGTAATGAAAAATATGTGAACATCAGCATCGGATTGATCCCTTACAAAAGAAACATTTTCTAATTCTTGTTTTATATAGGGTTTATCACAAATCCATTCATTACAATCTAAGTAGATAGATAAATTATTGGATTGTGAAAAGGTTGTAGTTGTGTAAAAAAAGCATAAGAGTAGCATTTTAAAATACATAGGTTTTAGTTTTGTTCTTATTTCAACTGAAAAAGAACAAAAATAGTATCTAAAACCAGTTTTTAAGATTTTATTGACCATATTTTCACAAAAATCATAGTCAAATGAAAGAAGGTCACTGTTTATCAAAACAGTGACCTTTTTAATAAAGATTGATAATAATCAATCCTATTACAGGCTGTGAGAGAAGGATTCGAACCTCCAAAGGGCACTTAGCCAAAACACAAATCAAGTGGTCAACCCTACTTGGCCCAATGTCAATTAATCAATTTATTATTTAGTTAATTAACATTGAACAACGTTATGTTTCGTTTATCGCAAATTCCCCACCCCCGAGACAAGAGGGCATGTTTGCCAATTTCATCATCCCACAGTATAAAATAAAAACGCTCTTTTGCGTTTAATTGATAATACAAAGTTAAACCAATTATACATTCATTGCAAGTTTTTTAAACAATTGCTACAATATTTAGAAATTTATTAAATATTACTTATTTTATTTAGAAATTTTCTATTTAAACCCTGTCGAAATATCAGTTGATTAGAAATTTTTTAATTAACTTTAGGACGAACAATAAAAAATACCACAAAATCATGAAATTCTCACTACTCAATTTTGCATTTATTATTTTTTTCTTTGCTTGTACACAGGATATGGTGGATAATACAGCACTAGAAACTACAAAACCTGTTATTAACAATCCCATAAAAGGAATGAGTTTTGTCGCTCCACCCGATCCTTTTCCAAAAAACCCAATGACCCCTTTGACGGATATTGGTGTGGATTGGATTTCTATTATTCCCTATGGTTTTACACCACAAGGACAAACGAAGGTGCATTATAATAATTCTCAATGGCAATGGTGGGGAGAAAGACCTGAAGGGATCATCGAAACTGTAAGACTTGCAAAAGAACATCATGTCAATACTATGATTAAACCGCAAGTATATGTTCCTGGGGATTGGCCTGGCGGTATCAAGTTTGACACAGAAGATAAATGGTTGCAATGGGAAAAAGAGTACACCAATTTTATTATGGGTTTTGTAGATATTGCTGTAGAACACCACATAGATATGATCTGTATTGGAACCGAGTTTAAAGCCAGCACTTTAGAAAGGAATGATTTTTGGATAAATTTGATACAAAAAATCAGAGCGGTTTATGATGGAAAATTAACTTATGCATCCAATTGGGATGAGTACCAACATATTCAATTTTGGGGTGATTTGGATTATATTGGAATTGATGCTTATTTTCCATTATCAGAAAAAACTACACCCAATATAGTTGAATTACAAAATGCTTGGAAACCCGATAAGGCGAATATGAAAGCTATTTCAGAAAAATTTAATGTCCCGATTTTATTTACAGAATATGGATATTTAAGTGTAGATGGGTGTGCGTACAAAACTTGGGAGCTTGAAAATAATATTGACAATTTGTCTGTCAATGAGTTGGCACAAGCCAATGCAATAGATGCAGCACTTTCTACTTTTTGGATGGAATCTTTTTGGGCTGGCGGTTTTCTTTGGAAATGGTTTCCAAATATGCAAGGGCATGAAGGCTACCTTGACAAGGATTATACTCCACAAGGAAAAGCATCTTTAGCAACGTTAAAGAAATGGTTTTTAGACTAGAGTTCAATGCCAATGCAGTGCTTGCTTAAAACAATCAATATTTTCGTCACCAATAATTAACAGTTTATCGAGTAAAGTTGGAAAAACATTCTTTTCTACGTATATTGGTGTTATTATTAATGTAAAAAATCAAATTTATGTTTTCACCTTTTTTAGTACCTATAATACTTTTAGTATTTTATATAATTTCTTCGGGCTTATTTACTGTAAAGCAACAAACAGTTGCTATTGTAGAAAGACTAGGTAAATTCCACAGTACAAAACCATCAGGTCTTCATTTCAAATTTCCAATAATTGATAGAATTGCAGGAAGAGAAAGTTTAAAAATACAGCAATTAGATGTTATAGTAGAAACAAAAACTAAAGATGATGTTTTTGTTCATTTAAAAATTTCTGTTCAATATGAAGTTTTAAGAGAAAAAGTATATGATGCATTTTATAGATTACAAAATTCAGAAGAGCAAATCACATCATATGTATTTGATGTAGTGCGAGCAGAAGTTCCAAAATTGACATTGGATGAAGTTTTTGTAAGAAAAGATGATATAGCCATTGCGGTAAGAAGAGAATTGCGTGAAGCTATGTTGGGATACGGATATGATATTATCAAAACTTTGGTTACAGATATTAATCCAGATGAACAGGTAAAACAAGCCATGAATCGAATCAATGCAGCGGAAAGAGAAAAAATTGCGGCTCAATACGATGGTGATGCTGAGAAAATCAGAATTGTTGCGAAAGCACAAGCCGAAGCAGAAAGCAAGCGATTGCAAGGACAAGGTATTGCAGATCAACGACGAGAAATTGCCCGAGGACTAGAAGAGTCTATGGAAGTTTTGAATCGTGCAGGTATCAATTCACAAGAAGCATCGGCACTAATTATTATCACCCAACATTATGATACATTACAATCAATTGGAGAAGCTACGGACTCAAATCTAATACTTTTACCCAACAACCCAAACGCAGCTAGTAGTATGTTGCAAGATATGGTAACATCATTGTCTGCAGTAAAAAAAATGAATGCGAAATAAACCGAGTCTAGCAAAATATTGTATAGAAATTGAGTTTTAGGCATTTTACCTATTGCTCAATTTTTTACATATTCAAATAAGAAATCAAAGCATCATAATTATCTTGTAAGTTGCTATAAAAATCTTCTTCTTGAAAAGTTGCTTTGATAACGTAGCCATACCGTTCTAAACTAGCAATAATAGGATGAATTTGTAAGCTCCTAATCTTGATAGTTACATCTACCAAGGTAGTACTTAAATCGGTAGTTACGAAACTGCTTAAAACAACAGACCCTTCAGACTCGACAATTTGAGAAATTTGAGCCAAGGAATAATCCTGCTTAGGAATTTCCAAGACAATCAAGCTACCAGGCTCCGTAAATGATGCTGTATTTGCAAAAAACTCCATCAATTTTTTCTCAGTAATCAGACCTAAATAATTCTCATCTCTATCTACTACAGGGATTACACTCAATTGTTCTTGCCCAAGCAATTTCATCACATCAAAAATATGATCAGAAGCATGCACAAAAGGTTGTAACATAGATAAGTGAAAAGACCCCACAGGCTCGTTAATGTCATTCAATAATATATCATCTTGAGATATTAATCCTAGAAGTTGTTTGTCATTTACAATCGGAAGATGAATGACATTATAATCCGCCATTATACTAAGAGCATCTTCCCCTGTGTCCGATGTCTTTAATGGGATAAAATCGCTTGATATTAAACTGCTTGCGTACATAATGTGTGTTTTTTGTCATAGTTAACTCGATCAGCACATAGTGATTTTACTTTCAAAACGATGACAATGACTACATTGTTCCTACCGTTTAGTTAAATAAATACTAAACTCTCAAATATTAAGTAGGTTTGGTAAATGTAAGACAGATTAGTCTAAAAGTTTTCTTTTTTGGATAAAAAATTCTTCATCAGAAAGAATTCCTTTTTCCTTAAGTTCTGCCAATTTTTCTAATTGGTCAAGTAAATCAAGTTCTTTTATTGGTTTTTCTTCAAAAATACCATCAATAGGGGATAAATTATATCCATTTTTAACAAATGTGTTATAATCTGGTTGAATTCTTAAAAATGCCAACGCTTCATGATTTGAAATTCGGTTAAAATCATTAAATCCCAATTCAACAGCCTTGCTTAGATGTTGATAAGCGTTGTCTTTTTCTTCAGTGATAGAATAAGCACAAGCAAGATTAAAATGGATGGCATTGTCTTCGTCATATTCAAGCGCACGATTAAAATCATCGATTGCCCCACAATAGTCATCTTTTCTAAACTTAATAATACCTGCTTTTTTTAAGATGGAGAACTCATCATCTTGTTTTGGCTTGGATGTAGTATAAGATTGATATTCTTTTTGCCGCATCGCTTTTCTTCGTTGTTCTTCTGCCCTTCTCCATTCAAAATCACGTTGATTGGTTTTGTAGCCAATATCTAAATATTCTCGATTGTATTTATAATCAAAAGACTGTTGATCCATTACAAAAAGAGAAATGCCATCGATTAAACCAAGAATGGAACCAAGAACAGGAATAAAATATAATATACCCCAAAATTGACCTAAATAAAACCTATGTACACCCATTTGCCCTAAAAAAATGGCAAGAAGTGCAGCAACAGTTTTATTTTTATATGTAGGCATAACATAATGTGTTTTGAATATTTGTCAAAAATATAGAAATAAAATATCAAAATCTATACCCAACTAAAATTTTATCCCAAGAGTTTCTTTTTTTGAGCCGCAAATTCATCTTCAGTCAAAATCTGTCGTTCTCTTAAATCTTGTAAACGATTAAGTTGTTCTAATAGGTTGTGGTTTTCTTTTAATTTGTCTTCTTCTGATTTTTGAATATTAAAAGTATAGTTATTTCCTTTAATTTTTCAAATTCTGGTTGGATTCTCAACCAAGCCAAAGCATCGTGGGATTCGATTTTTTTAAAATCTTTAAATCCAAGTTTGATAGCTTCTTCTAAATGATATAAACTTTCCTTTTTGTTTTCATTCAAAGAATAAGCACAAGCAAGATTAAAATGAATAGAAATATCTTTAGGATCTAACAAGATTGCCGTTTCAAAATCTTCGATTGCCCCATCATAATCATATTCTTTAAATTTTTGTAATCCCTGTTTTTTATGCAATTCAATTTTAGCTCTATCCTTAGAAGATTGTTGTCTTTTAGCCGATTCTCTTCTTTTTCTTTGCATATCATCAGCACCTTGACGCCTTACTTCGTAGGCTCTTTTTCTTTCACGACGTTCTCTTTCTTCCTCTGCCCGTCTTCTTGAATATTCTTTATCTCTATTTTTTCTTTTAGAGCGATTGGAAGAATTGAATATACCAGCAATGATAAAAAACCACACAAATGTTGGCAAAGAATTACCCACAGTTATAGCGAGAAATAATACTGCAATGATTCCGAAAATAAAGTTTGGTTGGTTTTTGTTACTCATTTTATTGTCTTGTGCTTAATTATAACGTTTTTGAATCTTGGTTAGTTTCTCGCTTTCCTTTTTTTTGTAGATAAAAAATACCAATTAGTCCAATAATCATTAAAATAACGGCGATAAATTCAGCTTGAGTGTAAGTGATGCCAAAAGCTTCATATTTTATATTTACTCTTATTTTCTCAATAAAGAATCTTTCAAGCCCATTTAAGAATACATAAATAAAAAATAAAACGCCCGCTACTTTGATTTTTTTTCTAATTGCCCAAAGAAAAGCACCTATTCCAAACGCCATGATAATTTCATAAACAGGAGTAGTATATACTTTTGCACTAAGTTTGTTGCAATACATAAATTGGCATCCTTCGATTGGGATACCTTCCTTGTTGACGTTGTGCGGATAATCAAAAGACCACATCCAATCAGGTAAAAACCATCCATCAGGAACAGCCTTTGCAACAATTCCCCAATCTCCATCTCCTGCAAAGTGACACCCCATACGCCCCACGCCATATGCAATAATTAAGGCAGGAGCAACTGCGTCCATAAAAGGCAAAGGAGCAATTTTGTGTTTTTTTAAATAAATATAAACGCCAATAAATCCTCCAATGAGTCCTCCATAAATTGCTAAACCGCTACCAGAAAGAAACATACCAATGGGATCTCTAAAAAAAGCAGGTAGATCTTCAATAACCGCAAATAATTTTGCACCCGCAATCCCTGAAATTGCAGCAATCATAGTAATATCTCCAATGCGATCACTAGGAAATATTTCTTTATCTATTATTTTAGGAGTAGGAAGTTTTGTTTTACTTTTTTCAAAATATTTAAATAAGCCAAAAACAATCGCTAAAAGGATGCCCGCTATCCAGTTTCCCTTCGATGAAAAAACAATTGCAGCAGGATCAATTTTAAAATCAGAAAAATGCTGAGCAGCATAAAGCCCTTTAAATCCAAGAATGAATCCAAAAAATGCATTAGAAAAAATCTCACCCATTGATGCAGGTTGACCAATAGTTTCTTTTATTAATTGAACACTAAAGAGCCCTTGTTTTTCTTTCCTTTTCAATTCAATATACAAGAAAAAGCTAGCCACTAAAATAGCAGATA
>CAZOHX010000003.1:0-15612 GCA_964579315.1 uncultured Saprospiraceae bacterium | reverse complement strand
AATAATAAAAACACCCCAAAAATCTTGAAGATGGCAAGCCAATTGTCAGGTTCAGAACCAATAAGCCAATGAAAAAAATAAGATAAATCAGGAAACATAAATTAATAATTTAATTAGACCCATATAAAATATCAAGCCTATAATGGAGTTGATGTATTTGTATGTGACGATATTTATATCATATTATTAGCAAAAGTAATAAATATAATCTTTTATGCTCCATTGTTGAGTAAAAAATCACTCTTTCACATCTAAGGCGTCCCGAAACCCATTTCCCAACAAATTAAAAGAAAGCACCATAATTAAAATAGCCAAAGCTGGTATCAAAGCCAATAAAGGTTTGCCACCAATTGCATATCCATAATTTTCATTCAACATTGTACCCCAAGATGGTGTAGGTGGTTGTATCCCAAATCCAAGATAACTTAATCCTGCTTCCAATAAAATTGCTGTGGCGAAATTGGCAGCCGTGATAACCATGACAGGCCCCAAGATATTAGGTAAAATGTGTCTTGCAATAATTTTTCGAGTAGAAAAACCCATTGTTTTGGCTGCTTCTACAAATTGAACCGTTTTCAGGGACATCACTTGTCCACGTACCACACGTGCTACATCTACCCACATTGTGAGACCCACAGCAAAAAAGATATTTACGATACTTTTTCCAAGGGCTAATACTATTGCAAAAACAAGTAATAAGGTCGGAATGGACCAAGCTGTATTGATTAAAAATAGGATGATATTATCAATTCGTCCTCCAAAATATCCAGCCAATGCACCAAGGGTCAATCCTATTGTCAAGGAAATAAAAACAGCAATCAATCCTACCAATAACGATATTCTAACACCCAAAATTAAACGACTAAGCATATCACGACCAAACTGATCTGTACCTAAATAAAATTTTTCAGTATAAATCTGATTCGATTCGATTTGTTTTTGAAGTTCTGTAATGGTAGATTGATGCGTTTTGTTTTCATTGTCTATAAATGATATTTCATCATCACTTCTTTGGATATTCTGCCCCTGAACAGAAAGAGCAAAGGCAACATCTGCAATATGATAACTTTTCCACTCAGGAGTTGCAAATTCGTCTTCACTATATTTTTTTATAAATATAGAATCTCCCAAAAAATTATATTCTGAAATCGGTATCGTTTTATAAGGACTAGTTTTTCCAAATAATAAAGTATAGAACATATTTTGATTCGGGATAGTAGTATTTTTTCGATATTGCAATACTTTAGTTGAGAATCCTGGGTTTTTCAAAGGAATTTCAATCATTTGATTATTCGCATTAGGCGTATTGTCAGGAGCCAACCAATATCCAAAAATAGCAATAAAAACAGAAATTACTATGACGAAAAAGCCCAAAACAGCCGGTTTGTTCCGTTTTAATCTCAAAAAAGCCTTTTGATTTGGAGAAAGATTTTGATTGTTTTCGTTCAAGATGTTCTTTTTGCTGTAAATATAATTACTTTGGTCTAAATAGCACCAATATTGAAAGTAGATATTTTTTTTGTTCTTTGATGATTCTTTTGGAAAAGCAAAATTTACAATCAAAAGGAGATTGCCTTAGCTAGACAATTCATATTTTCACAAAAGACGGACACTATCACAGAACAAAACATAAGTATTATTCATCAAACAATAAAAATAAATCATTTTATTTGGTTCAAACCAATTAAAACGATAACTTGCATCTACTTCCAAGCTTAAAAATCACAAAAACCAGATAAAATTTAGGATTGAATAATTTAATTCCAAAAGAATGTTGAAATTCATTAGTAACGGAGATTATAAAATTGCCTATAAGGTCACAGGAAAAGGATTTCCATTGGTTTTTATTCATGGATTCTGTGAAGATGGGCGCATGTGGGATGATTTCGCTAAAAAGTTTTCCGATTACCAAGTAATCGCATTGGATTTACCAGGATTTGGAAAGACAGATTTGGTTCCAGATTTAACGATTTCAAAGATGGCAGATACAGTAAAGCTTGTTTTAGAAAAATGTAGAGTTTCAGAATGTTGTATTGTCGGTCACTCAATGGGAGGATATGTGTTGATGGATTTTGTGAGTAGATTTTCAAAAGATTATGGAATTCAAGGTGTGGTTATGTTTCATTCTCATCCATTTGCAGATTCCAAAGATAGGAAATCGAAAAGAGCTCAAGTGACTAATTATATTGACGCCCACGGAGTAGCCATTTTTGTTCACCAATTTTTGCCTAGTTTGTTTTCAGGATTTTTCAATTCCAATCGGTTTACCGTTCAAAAATTAACTTTTCGAGCATCACAATATACCAAAGAATCGCTCATGGCAAGCCTAAATGCAATGAGAAACAGGAAAGACCATTCCAAAACAATGGAAAATATAAATTGTCCTGTTTTGTTTATCAATGGACTGCAAGATGAAATCATTCCTTTAGACAAAATGATTGAACAAACGGCTTTACCTAACATAGCAGACATTAGAAACATGGAGGATGTGGGTCATGTAGGAATGTTTGAAGCACCCAATCGTACATCTAGGTATATTCGGGATTTTTTGGCTAGATTATAAGATTTTATAGTTTATTTCAATTTTTCATTCTCCTTATGACGATTCATATCACGATTGGTTTTCTTCTCCATATTTAATCGAAATGCATCTTCCAAATCAATTCCTGTTTGATTGGCAATACAAATCAATACAAATAACACATCAGCCAATTCATCTTTAAGATCTTCTTTACTGGTGGATTCTTGTAATTTGGTCTTGAATGATTGCTCTCCATAGATTCTAGACATTAATCGAGCTACTTCTCCTACTTCTTCGGTCAAGATTGCCATGTTGGTCATTTCATCGAAATATCGCACACCGTACTTTTTAATCCACTGATCTACTATTTTTTGTTTATTTTTCATTCTTTAGTTTTTAACCCATCGATATTACAGTCTATTGATTTTCATTCTCAACCATTTATGTAATGTATCATAAATCAATACTCGTTCATCATCATCAAAACTAGCAATACGTGTGGTATGCGAACCCCCTTTCTTGGTCATTCTTAAAGCCTTCATACCAGGTTTTGGAGTATATCCGCATGCAGCCCAAGGATCAACTTCCCCATAAATATACAATATCTTTTTCCCTTTTTTATCTAAAAAATTGATGACGTTTTGACAATAGGGCGTAAATGTTAAATCTACATTCTGGGGAGCAAAAGTCAAGTTAGTTGGATGCGGTTCTGCCACCAACAAATCTTGAATATGGTCTGTGGTAAAGCCATAATATCCGTTTTCGGTAACAAATTGATAAAAAGCAGGCAAATACAACTGGCAAGTAGCATCGCTATAAAAATCGAAACTGACCACTTGATTTATTAAACTAAAAATTTCTTTGGCGCTAGGATTTTCAGGGATTTTATCGCAAGTATATCCCCATTGCCAAAAAGAAAAGGTGAATTCACAAACGGCATAGTCTAATGCTTTTTCAAAAGAAACATAAGTAAATTGCATGCCATTTAAAGAAGCAAAATCTTTCAAAATAGGAATGATTTCTTCTCTTTTTTCGAGTGCAGTTCGTTGAAACTTTGTCAATTTAGCTTGACATTCCTTTCCACCCATTGCTTTTATGTGCTGGTTGGTGCGTTGATCTTCTTGTGCGATTGCCAAAGGAGCGACATATGGGATAGCGACTTTTACATCTCTAGGATATTTTGCTTTGTACATCAGGCAGGTTGTTCCGCCTTTACTTATGCCTGTACTGACCCATTTTCTTCTATATATTTTTCCGAATAATTTTCTAATGGAGTGCAAATCTTCCATCGCTTGATCATTTTTCAAGTATTTCCAATCCATTTTTTGGGGTTTGGATTTTCCGAAATAACGATATTCTACAATAAGTTGATTGCAATGCAAAATTCTCGACAATTCATAGGTGCGTTGCCTAGCATTATATCCTTCAGTCACAAAAAGCATAGGTTTTCTACGATTGTAATGAGAAAGAAAAACTCGTTGTTGAAAACTCCCTGCCTTTGGATTTGCATGGTCTATATCTTGCTTTAATAAAATCTCATATACTTCCGAAAAGTGATCGGTTGATTCTAATTTTGAAACACTAATGATGTTTGGAATCTTTTTCCTTAATAATTTTTCAAAATCAGATGCTTTCGCTGAAAATGTCAGAAAAAATACAGATAATACCCAAAAAAGCCTTTTCATAAATCAATTATTTGATGGAAATCAAAATTACAAAAAAAGGTGGAATCATCTTGCAAAATTTCAAGATATGATTTTTAAAAAGGAATCAACTATTCCTTAATAATCCCATCGACGACTATAATCATTGTAAAAACTAATTCCAAACTTCCAAGTAGCATCCACCTTAGAAAGCGTGTTATCAGAAGTCACGCCATAAACTCCGAAACGAACCATTTGTCTAAAAATACGAAATTTTCGTTCTATCCCAGCGAACAATTCGACATGAGCAAAATTATTATCTTGAATCAACAAAAAGCCAGCTCCACCAGCCAATTCCAGTTTTAAATATCTCACCAAAGGGATTTTATTCATAATCGTTCCTTCAAAATGATGGATATAGTTTCCGTGCAAATAGGCATTTCTAGTACTCAATGTTTTAGCTTTATTTTCACTATTGGTCAAATCGTTTTCTCCAAAAGATAACAATTGGAAAGATTTCACGGGATTGGAGAAGAAATATTGATCTGATGCTCTAAAAAATTTCAATTCAAAGAAACGAAGATTTTTACTAGTCAAGAAGCTACCTATTTTAGTTGCCCAATTGCTATATCCCCATCGCCCGATTCTTCGGTAGTCTTGTACGCCTAGCTCTAGGAAATCATAATTGACTTCACTACCAAAAATATTGGGTAATCCTTTTCGGTATTCCAGAAAAAATTCAGGCCAATCCGTTCCTAAAATAACTTTTTTATTATTGGAATAATAGTATTTTTGAAAAGGGCGATATTGTAAACGAAGCGATAATTCTGCTTTTTTATATCTATCAAAATCAAAGGCATCACCCAAAGGAGAAAATAAATCTTTTGACAAATCAAGATTGCTAATTGGTAATTGGTCTGAAAAATTAAAAATAACTTCTGCAAATAACCCGTTAACAATTTCCAATTTTTGCTCGATGGAATAAGTTTTAGTCCTTACGTAATTTCCACGACTAAAAATGGCTTCAATCGCTTCATAATTATTAATTTGGTCATAAAAATCACCAAATCGAACAAAAGTTCTCATAAATTTTTTAGGTAAAAAAGTAAAACCTACACCTAATTTACCTTTTACATCCTTATTAACATATCCATAATCTACAAAACCATCAAAATGAACACGATTGTTATTCACAAATTCATAACTCGCAAGTCCGCCGAGTTTATGTCTATAGCCTCCGACCCCCAAAAAATTCATTTGCTCAATGAAAGGGAATATCCAAAAATCATATCTTTTTTTATAGTCACGATGACCAAACCCATTTAACAGGACATCCCATATACTAATATCGTTATAAATAGAATCTTGTTTTTCTTTGTATTCAGTGCTTTCATAATAATGTTGTACGCTATCAGCTTTGACAATAAATTCAGCTTCTTCTTTTTTTAGGGTAATTGGTCGTATTTCATTCCAAAACAAAGAGTCTTTATCAAAAGCATCTTCTGCATAAGTACGCACTTCTGTCGTAAAAAAACGTTTTGGGAATTTCGGATTAATTTTATAATTTTTGTGACGAACACTTACATTTCCAATGAAATTATTTTTTCCTTCCTTGATGGTATATACGATTTCTCTTCGCACTGGGACAGAATATTTGCCATCGATCAGTTCATAATTTTGAAGAATTTTAAAATCTTTACAAGCAAACATCGCATCTCGATTAATTTCCAAGTCAATAGATTTTATAGAAAAAGTACTATCTTGAATAAATAAAATTCCATTAAAAAGAGCATCCCCTTTAAATCTTGGAATTACTTTAATTTTGTAAATTTTATGACCATCTTCAATAAAAGAACCTTCAAAATTATATTTGTAGCTCAAAGGAGCATTAAATGCCAAAGGAGACAAAATGGGTTTTGCAATAACTCTTGGAAAATTGATGCTATTTTTATAAAGATTAAAATCTGGATCGGTTACATTATAGATTAAATTTGGGTTTTCTGTTTTCCATTGAACAGGAGCGATTTCTCCATAATCAGAATATATGCTGACCGTCATATTGGGTTTAAATTTTTCTGAAAAATCTTGATTTCCGATGATTTTTTCTTTAAAAGTATTGGGAGACTTAAAAAATGTTTGTGAGACTACTTCTGAAAATTCTAGGTTGTTTTTATTAAAAAAGGCTTCTCTATTTTCTTTGATTTCTTTTCGTTTATCTTCATTCTTTCGTTTTTTTCTTTTGCTAATATTTTCATCGTCAACAATCAAAAGCGTATCAGATTTAGAAGGCTTTATCAATTTTCTATCTAGCGTCGTTTTGGTATATGTCTGACATTGATAAGTTTTGATTTGATTGAGATAATGTTTTCGATTGGCACGTACTTTTGCCATTATTTCTTTTGCCAAACCTTTGGTGTCACCGACTACTTCTACCACTCCAAGTTGGGTAGAATTTTCTTTCAAAATTACATCCAGACTGAGAATTTGTCCTTTTGTAAGCGTAATTTCAGCTTCAAAAGATTCATATCCAAGATAACTAAAGACAAGAATATGAGTGCCAGGCTCCAATTCAAAAACATATCTTCCTTTCAAATCGGTTGCTACCCCAAGTGTAGAATTTTTCACATAAACACTTGCAAAAGATAGCATATTTCCTTGGGTATCTTTTACGGTTCCTTTTACTTGAGCAGCAAAAGTCTGGTTTAAAAACAATAAAATAAACGGTAAAAAGAGTAGGCTTCGTTTCATAAATAGAAAATGATGAAATAAAAAGAATATAACTCAAAAAGCCATGGAGCTATTTTGTAATATGATAAAAATACATCAAAAAAAAGTTTGAACGAATTAAAAATCTACAAAAATAGAATTTTAATCGATGAAACGTTTCAATTCAACAAGACTTACAAAATTTATACAACAAAACAACCAATACTAATCAACCAATCACTTGCAATTTAGCAAACTTCAACATGATTCTCTTATTTGGAACATCCAACCCTTCAAAAAAGATAGTCGCAATTTTATTACCTGCACCGCCATCGATATTTTTCACAATTCCCTTTCCAAAACTTAAATGAAGTACTTCTTTTCCCACTTGAATAGCAGAAGTTGGACTTGCCACAAATGTTGCAGGATCTACTTTTAAGTTACTAGATTTAACAGATTTTTTAAAATTACCAGAAATTCGTGATGTTTGCGGTCCAGATTTACTAAAACTTGCTTGGCTTTTAGGCACAATCAAAGTATCGTAGTGTTTTTCAGCTATTTCAGTCAGAAATCGGCTAGGAGAATTGTATCTCATTGATCCAAATTTGTAACGACCATTGGCATATGTTAAGGTCAAAAATTGCTCTGCTCTTGTGATAGCCACATAAAACAATCTCCGTTCTTCATCTATTCCTTCTGGTGTATCGGTGGACATAAATGATGGGAAAAGATTTTCTTCCATCCCTACCACAAATACAGATTTGAATTCCAAACCTTTTGCAGAGTGCACAGACATTAAGGTCACAAAATTGTTATCTTCTATTTTCTCGTCTGCATCCGTGTGCAGGGCAACACTTTGCATGAATGCCGCTAGCCCCGTTGACCCTTCCATTCCACCTTCGTTATCTGCTACAAATTCACTGATTCCGTCCAAGAGAGCGTTTACATTTTCTTGACGAGTGACCCCTTCTACTGTTTTATCGCCTTTGAACATTTTGTATAAGCCCGATTCTCGGATGATGACATTTGCCAATTCATAGGCATTAAGTTTATTAAGTTTTCGTTCAAATAGTTTTATCATTTCGATATAACTAGAGATATTGTTGTAGGCTCTTTTCGGGATAGGTGCTTTCAATAAAGCATTCCAAATGGATTCACGATTTTCATTAGCTACCGCAATTATTTTATCTACGGTAGATTTTCCGATAGCTCTTTTAGGTAGATTAATAGTTCTTTTTAGGGCTTCATCGTCATTATGATTGATGGTTATTCTAAAGTAAGCCAATATATCTTTTACTTCTTTTCTTTGGTAAAAAGATAAACCCCCAAAGACTTTGTAAGGAACGTTGTATCTTCTCAAATAATCTTCAAAAACCCTAGATTGTGAATTGGTACGGTATAAAATAGCAATATCGCTATTGGCGAGATGATTTCTATTTTTTTGTTCTAAAATGGAATCTACCACCCGTTTACCTTCTTCATTATCAGTCAAGGTTTTAATCAATTTAATCTTTTCGCCATCGCCTTTACTTGCCCAAATACTCTTTTTAATTTGATTTTTATTGATAGCAATCACTTCATTAGCAGCTTGCACAATATGTTCCGTAGAGCGATAGTTTTGCTCTAATTTAAAAGTTTGGATACCTTTAAAATCTTTTTCAAAATTTAAAATATTTTCGATAGTTGCTCCCCGAAATCCATAAATACTTTGAGCATCATCGCCCACAGCACAAATATTGTTTTCACTATTAGGATAGACTACCAATTTTTTAATAATTTCATATTGTAGGAAGTTGGTATCTTGAAACTCATCGACCAGTACATATTTGAAACGCTCTTGATATTTTTGACGAACATCTTCGTGCCTATGGAGCAATACATACATTTGAAACAATAGATCGTCAAAGTCCATGGCATCTGCCCGTTTACATCGCTGCACATATCGTTCATAAATCACGTGAAAATAAGGAATACGACTACGTTTGTCATCAGCTAGATTAGAAGGGATATTTTTATATGCCGTAGGAGAAACCAAATTGCTTTTGCAAGCAGAAATACGATTTCGGATAGCATTGGTTTTATAAATATCCTTATCGAGACTCATTTCTTTAACAATAGATGTTATCAAACTTTTGGAATCATCGGTGTCATAGATTGTAAAATTATTAGAATATCCGATTTTATCTGCTTCATTTCTCAATATTCTAGAAAAAATAGAGTGAAACGTACCAGCCCAAACTTTACCCGCTTCTTTCCCGACTACTTTTGATATTCGCTCTTTCATTTCTTTGGCAGCCTTATTGGTAAAGGTCAAGGTGAGAATATTGTAAGGAGCGACACCTGTTTTGATGATATGAGCGATACGATAAGTCAATACACGAGTTTTTCCAGAACCTGGACCTGCTACTACCAAAACGGGCCCTTTCACATGGGTTACGGCTTTGTATTGTACGTCATTTAACCCTTGAAGATAGTCATCTGAAGTTGTTGTATTGTTCATATTTTGAATGCTTTGATGATTTTTCATTTAAATCAATTTATTTCTTTTCTCGGAAGAAGTTTTCCATAGATAACTTAATATCCTAAAAGGAAAAATCACGGCAGCAATAATGCTTGAAATTCCAAAAAAAGATATTTCTGTTTTCACGTAATTTCCTAAAGATTTAGCATCTAAATAAGAAAAGTCATCTGGAATAAACTCAAATCCCAACTCTTTAAAAAACGCCAAAATAGTAAAATATTGATCAGACAAGAATAAAACCGTTGGAATAGAAAGGAAAAAGAAAGCTTTTAAAAGTGTTCTTTTATTAGAAATGATAGATTTTTTTATAAAAAGGATATATCGTATTAAAAATAGGGTAACAAATATGAACACAAAATTGGCAATTATAAAAGGAAAATTTGGTAATTTTTGATAAATGGGAAAAACAATGATAGCCGCTATAATTGAAAAGACAGCAATCCATAGTATTTCATTAATAAATAGTAATCCCTTTTTACTCATAGTATATTTTTTGACAAAAGTACAAAAAAGGGAATAGGATAGAGATGAAATTATTGAAAAGTTGAGACTCTAAAGAGAATGTTCTAAATAATTTTCATTTTTCAAGCCATTGATAAAATACATATCCATAAATCCTCTATTTTTTATTTCAAATTCTCCTCGATAGGTCGCATTTACGTCATCTCGAATAATTTCATAAGTCATAGCCGAAACGTTCACTTTTCGTATTTCTCCAGAAGTTTCCATACGTGCAGCAATATTTACGGTATCTCCCCAAATATCATAAGCAAACTTTTTGGAACCCACGACCCCTGCCACGACAGGGCCAGTATGAATACCAATACGAGCTTCAAAATATGGCAATCCTTTTTCTGCTCGCTCAAATGCAAGTGCGGTCAGATAAACTTGCATATCAAGTGCAGCTTTAGTGACCATCAAGACATCCTTTTTGGCATCTCCAGCACCGATACCTCCCGCACACATGTAGGCATCGCCCATAGTTTTGATTTTTTCCAAGCCATAATCACCGATAATTTCATCAAAAGCTCTAAAACAAAGATCAATGAGCCCTACCAATTCTTCGGGAGAAACTTTTTCTGCTATTTTTGTAAAACCCTTAAAATCTGCAAAAAGAACAGTGACAAGATCATATTGACGAGCCTTTGCTCTTCCAAACTCCATTAATTCTTGTGCGGTTTCAGCTGGCAAGATATTGAGAAGAAGTTCTTCAGATTTCTTTTTTTCAATTTGCAATTCTTTAGTTCTATTGGCTACTTCTTTTTCGAGTTGAATTTTCCGTTTTTTAATTTGAAAGAAACGATATCGGATATAAGAATATGCTAGACCGAAAGCCAGCCCCAAGGATAAAAGAATAAACCACCATTTTTTATAGTATGCTTCTTTGACAACAATCGGAATAATAAGTTCATTTTCATTCCATTTTCCTTGCCCTGCATTTGCCATTACCTTAAATTGATATTTTCCTGCAGGTAAATTGTGATACTTTGCGATGTTTGAATGATCAGGAGCAGACCAATCTCTATCAAAACCATCTAAAATATATTTGTATTTTATTTTTCTGCTATTTCTGAAATCAGGCAAAACAAATTTAAAAGTAGGAAATTTATCATTGTGTGTCAATACAAATGCATCATCAGATAGATTTAGAAATGCAAAAGAGTGCAATACATCTTCTTTTGCATTATATTTAGAAAAAGATGTTAAGATAATTGGAATTTCCTGTTGTTCCAATGCTTTTTGATATTTATTCTTTGGAGAAAAAGCGATAATACCTTTCATTCCTCCGAAGAACATTTGATTCTCGGATTTATAAAAAGAAATTCTATTAAATTCATTGGATGGCAAGCCGTCTTCACGAAAGAAATTGGTTGTTTTGCCATTTTTAAAATCAAAACGGCATAATCCATTATCGGTACTTATCCAAATACAGGTATCTCCTTCTGTGAGTATTCCATTTATAAAATTATTGGGCAGTCCATTATCTACCGTATATGTTTTTGATTCATCATGTTTTATTGACGTTAATCCATCAGCGGTAGCAATCCATGTACGATCATCTGTTTCGTCTATTGCCAAAATTCTATTATGGAGCAGCAGGTTATTATCATCAGCAAAAAGAACTAGATCTTTATTTTTTTTGCTAAATCTAAAAACACCATTTGCCTGTGTACCCACAAAAATAAAATCAGGATTTTTCTTACTTTGGTATAGATAAGTGATATTAAATTGACTACCGAAAGTATCAATTCTAATGGTATCTAATTTTTTTAAAACGACATTAAAAATCAAGATTTTATTTTGATGACCAAACCAAATCTGGTTATCTTGATCATGGATTACTACTCCTTCTTTTACTTGATCATCTTGAAATAAAGTATCAACAGATTGGTTTTTCCAGTCGATTACTAGCCCGTTCCCCGTCCAAAGTTTTCCGTATGCATAATTTAATCCAAAAGGGGCATTAAAAAAATTACCTCTAGTAAATAAAGGAGCGACAATACCCGTTTCAATATTTAGTCTATGAATTGAATTGTAATAACTAAAAAACACATTTCCTTCATTATCACCAGTAATCCCACGAATGCTACATGCACCAGAAGAGCAATATTGATTTTTTTCATTAAGGTAAGTAGTAAAGAGTCGATTAGATTTGACAAGTTTTATTAATCCAAAATTTGTGGCAACCCAAATGACACCCTGCTTATCTTTAAAAATTCTTCTGTAATTGATTGAATAATTTTCTTTTTTAGGGATATTTTCATCCACGTTAGCCATTGTTTTGGTTTCGTGATTAAAAAACCAAAACTGCCCCATACCAGCAATCCAAATATTTTTTGAAGCATCAATTTGAAAATCATTATAGCTACTTTTGTTGGTCAATTTTTTTGAAATCGAACTTTTTTGAAACTTTTTCTGATTTTTAGATTTATAAAAAAGCCCTTCTTTGTTAAAAAGCACCCAAATTCCACCTTCATCATCCATTCTAATGATTGGGTTTAATCTGCTTTTTTTATGGATTACATTAGGGAATTTATATTTTTATAAAATCATCCCTGTGGGATTTTTTTTCCGAAGTTGTCCTTTCTCGAAGGCATAAATATATTTTCCTGATTGATAACTTGATTGGTGGATATATTTTCCCGATGAAACCATCAAATCTTCCAATAGTTGATTTTCGTTACAACGCTGGATACATGCTAAATTAGTAGTTTGTGCAATAGAATTAGTCCAAGTTTCCGCATCATTTGAATAATAAATAACGGGCAGAAACGCTTTTTTAAATAAAACAGAAGAAGAATCGGGTGTAATGGATTGGTACTTTTTAGTATATGGGTCAAATAATATAATTTGATTTGGGCTAGTCAAAATAAATTGTCCATCTATTTTTTTTGAAATTTCTGAAATATATTCAGCAGGGATAAAATGAATAGAATCATTTTTACTGAAATTCACAAATTCAGTTCCATCAAACCTATTGAGACCATTGATGGTAGCAACCCAAATAAACCCTAATGAATCTTGCTCAACATCAAAGATATTTCGATGAGAGATACCATCTTCAAAGCTATACACTTGGATGTCCAATTGACTTGACTGTGCAATTGAAAATGTTGAAAAAGTAAAAAACAATAAAAACAATAAAAAATATCGCCACATGGATTACAAGATACAAGAATATACTAACATTTTCTCAGTAAAACTTGAAAAAAACTAAATTATGGTCTATTTTGCGGAAAACAGATATTATGAAAAATTTATTTTTGTTGTTGACATTGACGTTATTTTGGAGTTGCGGTCCCGTTATCAATTTAGAATCAGGGCGAACAAACGGAGAAAGCACAAGCGGAATACAAGGCAATCTTGTAGCTTTTTATGGGAAATATGGAGATAACAACACCAAAGGAGTTTTGCCATTTGCCGAATTGAAATATAGTTATGGAGTAGCCAGCAAGTTTGATTTAGGGATTAGTGCAACATCAGGAGGGAATGCTCAGTTTTTTACAAAATATCAATTTTTAGGAGATCAAGAATCTAAAGTTGCCATGTCTTTAGGTTTGAAAATAGGGAAGCAACTATCTGTTAATGGAAAAAAAGGACCGACAAGATTTTATCTACCACTATATTTTTCTATTCATCCGAGTGAAAAAGTGGCTTTTTTCTTAAACCCGATGTATGCCAAGCAAAAAGTAAAAAATGATTTTGATTCAGATTTTTTCGGATTTACGACGGGAAGTATTTTTTATATCAATGAAAACGAAATATTTCTTGGAGCGAATTATAATTTTGTCAAGACAAACACCACCAAAGACGATTTTTTAACTTTTGGAGCGGGATATAAATTCAAATTTTAGAAAATCTCAACTTTTTTAGTAATGGATTGATTACCTATTTGTATTTTAAGAAAAAAGATACCTTGCAATTGATTGAAATCCAATAAGATTTTGTTGTTTGACATATCTTTATGAATAGATTGCTGTTGTCCGAATAAATTAAATACATGAATATCAATAGACTCACTTGCGGTTAGGTTAGTATCTCTGAGATCGATTTTCAAAAATCTATCTGTTGGATTAGGACTTACTTTTAGGGTTGAAACTAAATTTTCATTTTTATTTGAAGTGAAATGCACACAATTATTGAGAAAAGTATAAATCGCATCTTCCGTACCAGGTTTCCAACTATTGGTAGAGTAGGAAATTTCGGACCATTGAGGTTCATTGGTATCAGGACAAATCAATGCCGTAAACGGCAAGGATTTTTCATAACCTTGGCTCAAGAGATAGTACAAATTTTTCCCATTTTGCGAAAAACCAAAAGAAGGAAATTCTTCCTTCAAATTCAATGATTCGATATTTTTCTTAGTTGCATTTACATCTAAATAGATCGCCACAATCTCGGTATTTGGATAATCCTTTTTCAGATTATTCAGAAAAGGGATATTCTGATGACAATCATCGCACCAAGTGGCTGTAAAATAAAGGAGAGTAGGTTTATTTTGATATAAAACATCATGCAAATCAAAATTCTCACCATCAATATCCTTTTGTGTAAAAGCAGGAATAGAAGGAAATAATTCAAAATTAATCGACGGATAATAAATAAGTTGCTGGTTTCCTTTCCAAACGGAAGGTTTCAAAAGATAAGAATCGATATCCAAATTAGTTATATGCAATTCTATACTATCGAAAAAATTCATATTGTCAATATCATGCACATCATGGACTCCGTTGCCATCAAAATTAATATTAATATTTTTTAAAGGTTTTGCACCAATAGAGCAAAAGCCAATGTTGTATTCAATTTCATCCCTAGAAGCAATTCTTTTTTTACTAGGATCTAATCTATAAAAGAAACCTTCTAAATCTATGGCTTCTCTAACAATGACATTGTCTAGTCCAACTCCAAAATTCCAATTATCTCCATCAGAATAATCAAATTTTATTTTGATGATACTACCTGCATAATCAGATAAGTCTAAGATTATATTTCTCCAACAATGACAACCATGAAATTGCTTTGGATATTTTCCCCATGCTCCATTTTTCCTTTGAATTTCAATAGAAAATTCTTCGTCTTCGTAGGCTAAGAAGAAAAAATCAAATGAAAAAATGATATGATTGGCGTTGGTCAAGTCGATTTCTTTAGTAATTAGCCCCCCTTGTGAAAAAGCATTTTGATCACGATCATCATTAACGGCAGCAAATTTTGTATGTTGTCCAAAAGAGAAATTAGGACTAGAAAGACTAGTTGAGTCGCCAAAAGCCCAACAAGATTCAGCGGACCAACCATAAGGAATTCCCTGTTCAAAATCTTCTGACAGATACGATTGTCCAAGCAAGGTTGATGACAACCCAATCAAAACCATAAATGTAAAAAGTAATCTCATAATCAAAGTAATTCCAAATTTATTGAAAAGATATGCATAATCTAGGCTTATGTCAATTTTTTATGCCATCTTTTCGAGATTAGTCAAGTAAGTGACATAAATATGTAGTAAATCGGTAAAAAACCACGAAAATATGAATAATAATTGATTTTATTTAGTGCTAAATAAAGTTTGCTGAAGCAAACGAATCAAATTCGTATCTGTAATATTTTATCAAGATAATCATTATTTTACGAAGCTTCAAGTAAATACTTTAATAACGTAGTGAAATTTTACATATATCCACATCCATAAAGGGTAGGCTGAGCTGAATCGCATCAATCCCTGAAAG
>CAZOHX010000002.1:0-25678 GCA_964579315.1 uncultured Saprospiraceae bacterium | reverse complement strand
GTAAAACACCATAACTAGAGAAAGATTCATTGTCTTGTACAAAATCTGCATCAATGATTCCATGAAGTGTATCTTTATTATAACTTTCAAAAAAATAACCACGATGATCTCCAAACACTTTTGGTTCAAGAACTTTCAAACCCTTGATATGTGTATCAATTATTTTCATTTTTATTAAGATGATTTTCTAAAATAAATAGTAATAGTACTCCCAGAGAAATTCCAAGTTTCTCTCATTTTATTTTCAACATATTGCTTATAACTAGCTTTTACATACTTTGGATTATTACAAAAAATAGCAAAAGCAGGATAATGCAAGGGTAGTTGAGTAGCATATTTTATTCTTGCAAAACGCCCTTTATGAGAGGGTGGAGGGTAGTGATCGACAATTTCTTCTATAAATTCATTCAATTTAGACGTTGTAATTTTTCTTTGACGATTTTCATTCACTTCTAAAGCCAAATCAATTACTTTCATGATTCTTTGTTTTTGAATAACAGATGTAAACAAAACAGGAATATCCTTAAAAGGAGCAATTTTATCTTTCAATTCTTTTTCATAATCTCTTGCGGTATTGGTTTCTTTCTCGATAAGATCCCACTTATTCACCACAATTAATACCCCCTTATTTCTATCTTTTATCAATCCCAAAATATTCATATCCTGAGCCGTAACTCCATCCCGAGCATCAATCATCAAAATACAAGTATCAGATTCATCTATTGCCCGAATCGCTCTCATCACAGAATAAAACTCTAAATCTTCCCTTACTTTTGTTTTTTTTCTCAATCCAGCGGTATCTATCAAGACAAATTCCTTTCCAAATTTATTATAAGTAGAGTGGATAGAATCCCGCGTTGTACCTGCAATATCCGTTACAATATTCCGCTGTTCTCCTAAAAGAGCATTGGTCAAAGATGATTTTCCCACATTGGGTTGACCAACAATAGCGAATTTTGGCAACTCTGTTTCAAAAGGCTCATCATCTGGCAATATTTCAGTTATGGCATCTAGGATATCGCCCGTTGCACTTCCAGAAATTGCAGCAATAAAATAAGTCTCTTCAAAACCTAGGCTCCAAAACTCATTGGCTTCCATCAAACGATCATGATTATCGACTTTATTGACGGCTAAAAAGACGGGTTTTTTAGTTCGACGCAGCATATTCGCCATATCATCATCTAAGTCTGTAATTCCCGTAGCGGCATCTACCATAAAGATAATAGCATCTGCTTCTTCTACGGCAATAGTCACTTGAGAACGAATGGCTCGTTCAAAAATTTCAGAAGAATCTTTCACAAAACCACCCGTATCGACTACAGTAAATCGTTTTCCATTCCATTCACAAATACCATATTGTCTATCACGAGTCACTCCACTCACATCATCTACAATAGCATCTTTACTACCTATCAATCGATTATAAAATGTAGATTTCCCCACATTGGGACGCCCTACAATGGCTACTATATTGCTCATATATCTTGTTGTATTAAATTTTCGTCAAAGATACTCAAATTTAATGATACTTATTAGAGAAATTCATTGCCAATAGAAAGCAAATAATAGTTTGAAAAAAATTTAAACTAAATACATTTCCAAAATTTCGATCACACGAGCATTTTCTTCTAATTCAGGAGCAAGGGTAAAAATAATTTCGTGAGCATCAACATCATCAGAAAGACATTCTACCAAGCGAACCATTCCTTCTTGATGATTACCAATTCTAAACTGACAAACCGCATAAGCATATTTCAGTAAAATATCCGATGAATAATCCAATGCTTCAATACACGTTTCCATAGCTTCTGCATTTTTATCCAATTCTAATAAAACTGCAATAAATTTAATCCAAACAAAAGACTCATCAGGAGCAGATGCCACTGCATCATCCAAATAATTAATGGCTCTATCTTGATCTCCAAATGCAAGAAATGCATCTGCAATACCCAAATAATAATCAAAATCATTAGCATTTAACTCAATAGCGGTCATATATGATCCTATGGCTTGTTTCACACGACCTTGCTTCATAAGACATTCTGCCAGTCTAAAATAACTGACATCATATTTGTCATCTAAATCAAAAGCTTTTACATAAAACGCTTGAGCAAATTCCAAGTCATCTTTTAATTCATAACAGTATCCAATTTGTGTCAATAAACCAGCATTAGGTTTAATATTAGTAGAGAGCAAATCTTCAAAAGCAGAAAGTGCTTTTTTGTAGTTACCTTTCTGAATATGTAAATCAGCATAGCATTCGTATGCTGCCGTAAATTCTTTATCAATCAAAAAAGCATATTCGTAAGCTTCTAAAGCCCATGCATCATTTTTCATTTCTTGATAAACATAGCCTAAATTAAACCAAGCAGAACTTGAAAAAGGATGCCTATCAATCACATCATTGAAAATTCGAGCCCCTCTTTCATAATCCTTTGTAAAATCTATACATTGAAGCAACTGAGCAAGAGCATTTTCATTGCGAGGGTTCATAGTCAATTCTTCCTCAAACAAAAATATTTTTTGCTCCATTTGTGACAATTTTGCTTCTATATGATCTGTATCAAACAATCCACGATTATCAAATAATTTTGAGGTAATACTTCCATTCTTTTCATCATTTGAAGCATTCTGCTCATTAATTAAAGACATCAATAATATTTTAATATCCATATCCCCTGGGGCAAATATACGAGCCCGTTCCAAACAGTCTATTGCATCCTGCTTTCGATCAATATCCAATAATAAGTTAGCTTTTAAAAAATAAAAGTCAGAAGATGAAGGATATTGGGTCAAAGCATCATCAACTGCTATTAACGCTTTATTTACAGAAACTGTAGAGCGGTAATATTCTATAATATCCAAAAATACCGTTTCCTTGAGAAAACCTACCGTTCCCTTTCTTGACATGACCTCATACTCGATAACAATATTCTTTAAATTTCTATTTTTATCGTTTTTTCGTTCCATTTTTAACTGTTTAGTCCAATTTGAGCCTAAATATATAGAAATCTTTTTCAGTATCATGCACAATCTTTTACTTTTTTTTTCATATTTTTTTTTTCATAAATTCAAAATCAATTACATATATTGCTGTAAATCAATGATTTATATCGTATGTTAAAATTATACTGTTTTTTATAGATGTTTAATGTCCTCACTTTCATTAAAGAACACATATTATTTTAAATAAATGAAATAATAAACAATATTTTGTGTTATTTAAAAAATCAAAAATCAATAATTTATCCCAAAAATTTTATTTGTGACATAGTTAAAAGCGAATTAAAATTTTCCAAAGACGAAAAAGGCGGCTCATTGTTCCCTTAGCCCCCTTAGCCCTTTCACTTGGGTATTTTGTTTTTATGAGTTTCTAGAGTAATAAGGTTATTGGATTATGGGGATTTTCTTTCAAAATTTGATACATCTACTCGAATGAGAAAAATCCTGATTAGAAAAAATTAACAATTAATAATTAATAATTAAAAAAGATCCAGATGTTGTACCTTTACAAAATGTTAAAATCATATAAAACAAAAACAGAAATAGAAGCAGGTTGTGATGAAGCAGGAAGAGGATGTCTTTCTGGTCCTGTTTATGCTGCCGCAGTTATTTTACCAAAAAATTTTAAAAACAAAGAATTAGATGATTCCAAAAAATTAACGCATCAACAACGATTAAAATTAAGAAAAATAATAGAAAAAAAAGCCATTTCTTGGGCAGTTGGAATTGTTTCTGAACAAGAAATAGATGAGATTAATATATTAAATGCTTCTTTTTTAGCGATGCACAGAGCAGTTGATAAGCTATCACCAAAACCAACAGTACTTCTAATTGACGGAAATCGTTTTAAAGCGTACAATGACATCAAACATGAATGTATTATCAAAGGCGATGGAATTTATGCATCAATTGCGGCAGCATCCATTTTAGCAAAAACCTATCGGGATGAATTTATGGAAAAAATAGATGCCGAATTTCCAGATTATGGTTGGAAACAAAATAAAGGCTATCCTACTAAGAATCATCGAGCCGCTATCAAAAAATTTGGAGCAACAAAATATCATCGTATGACATTCAAGCTATTAGCTGATGAATCCTAAGGGAACACATCCAAAATAAATGTATTCCTAAACTATTTTTCTAGATAAATATACCCCCGAAATAATTAATATTAATCCCAAAATTTGAATATAATTAATGGATTCACCGTCAAGTATTCCCCAAAACAAAGCCACACCTGGTATTATGTAAGCAACTGTTGAACTAAATATGGCATCTGTATCCTGAACCAACTTAAAAAAAATAATAGTAGCCAAGAAAGTACCCAATAATGCCAAAATACTGATGTATAACAAAGATGTTAATCCTGTACTTGTCTGAGCAATACTAATAAAATCCGTCGAAAATAAATAGATTAGAGCAACAGGAACAATGGAAATAAATGAAGCCGAACTAACTGAAAGCGAATCTACATGTTTTAATTTTGCACCAATAGTATTTACACTAATTGCATAACATATTGTAGCTAATATAATCATCAAACTATAGCCAATATGATCCATTTTAAAATCACCATCGGCTCCAACAATCAAAATTGAAGCACCAAACATACCTAAAATCACACCAAGACTCTTATAAAAGTTATTCTTAACCTTGAAAAATAAAACACCAATCACCAAAGCAAAAATAGGTGTCAACCCATTCAAAACACCTGCCATTGAACTATCTACTTTGGTCTGAGCAATAGAAAACAAGGTAAAAGGTATGGCACTACCGATATAACCTACAATAGCAATATTTAAAATATCTTTTTGCTCAATCTGACGGTACTTCTTGATAAAAATGGGTAAAAATGCAATTGAAGCAATCACGATACGAAGAGAAGCGACTTGTAAAGGCTGAAATGCTACCAATCCTTTTTTCATTAATACAAATGAACTTCCCCAAATAAAACTTAATCCCAATAATGTTAAAATCGCTCGATTCTTGCTAATTTTCATCCACTTTCGTTTATCAAATAACAAAGGTAGAAGATATTATAAGAAAAAGCAGATAAACCATAAAAAAGGTGTCGTACAAAAATTATACGACACCTTGCTATTTTCCAATATCTATGATGAGTAAAAACTCAATCAATAAAATTTATTTTTGCAAAATAATCTTTTGAAGTCCAATTTGATTATCTGTCTGAACTTTTACAATATATGTACCATTTGCAAACTTGGATAAATCAATAGGCTCGTTGACTACACCCGTACTGAAATCAATATTTTTTGAAACCAACGACGTTCCTAGAATATTATAAACCGTGATATTTAAGGTTCTTTCTGCCCTACCCTGTACTTTCAAGTTTACTATATCCGCAGTTGGATTAGGAGTCAACTCAAATAAATTCAGTGCTTCTAAATCATCATTTGCAGTTACAATATTTATGGTAGTTTCATAGGTGTCTGACCCACAAATATTAGCTGCGGTCAACATAATCGTATATTCTCCTGCATATTTATACTGGTGCGTCAAAGATTCTTCGACAGAAGTTTGATCATCTCCAAAATCCCATAAATAAGTTCCACGCCCTTCACTAGTATTAATCAACTGAACAGAAGGACCTTCCTTAATAGTATAAAAACTAGCAGTAGGTTTATCAAAAATATCTATAAATGCAGATTGAGTAGTTGTCTTAGATCCCGCTGAATTTGTCGCAGTCAAAGAGACATCAAAAACTCCCGTAGTATTATACGTTACGGTTGGATTTCTATCCGTAGATGTACTTGGTGTTCCACCAGGAAATGACCACACCCAATGATCAGGCTCCATAGTAGAAATATCAGTAAAGTTTACAGTAAAAGGAAGACATCCTTGTTGTTTATCCACAGTAAATTTAGTATCAGGAATAACATCAATTACAATCATGACACTGCTTTGCTTAGATGTTTCACCACAATCATTTTTAGTCGTTAAAGTTACAATATATGTACCACTTTGACTATAATTATGCGTAGGAGATGCATCCGTACTAGATTCACCATCACCAAAATCCCAAACATAAGTATCGGCTCTAACACTTGTATTAATTAATGTCAACTGAGATCCAAAAATAGCAACATTAAAATCTGCAACAGGAGCAGCACCAACAGTAATCAAATCTCCTTTCGTAATAGTATTAAAACCTGATGCATTACTTGCTGTCAAAGTAGCTGAATAATTACCTGGTTGACTATAAACTACAATTGGATTTTGAGAAGTAGAAGTACTTGGCGTTCCACCAGGAAATGCCCAACTCCAAGAAGTTGGGTTATTGGTACTTAAATCCTTATATTCTACTACAAAAGGGGCACATCCATTGGCATCACCAATCTTAAAATCAGCTACTGGACCATCTCCTGTACTTGTTGTGCTTATTAATAATGTATTTGAAACCGTCTCTTGTCCACAACTATTCTCTACCGTCAAAACGACCGCATAAGTACCGTCCGTAGCATATGTATGAACAGGATTATTATCTGTGCTTGTCATTCCATCGCCAAAATTCCAACCAACGACAGTACCATTTGTATTACTAATAAAAGTAACTTCCTTTCCATTGCTAGAATACGTAAAATTAGCGGTTGGTGTAGTTTTTACTTCAATTGATTTAACTTTCGTAGTAGATCCTGCACTATTAGATGCTACTAAAATCACAGCATGCTGACCTACAGAAGTGAACACGACTGTCGGATTGGCAGATGTTGATGTAGCAGGTGTTCCCCCCACAAATGTCCAAGCATATGAGGTAGGCTCGTTGGTTGATGTATTTGTAAAATTAACCGTTAAAGGGGCACAACCAGATGCATTATCCATAGTAAAATCTGCAACAGGGGTTTCTGCATTTCCACCAGCAATAATGATAGTTTTAGTTTCGGTATCTACCCCACAATCATTTTGTGAAGAAAAAGAAACGGTATAACTACCTGCTGTACTATAAGTATGAATTGGATTTAACTCTGTACTTGTTTCGCCATCTCCAAAATTCCATGATACTGTTCCATCTGATGAATTTCCAGCAAAAGCAACACTATTTCCATTCAATTGATAAGAATAAGAAACATTGGGCTTAGCCATCACAGTAATAAAATTAGATTGAGTAGAAAAATCTGCTCCTGCCGCATTGGACACACTCAAAGAAACACTAAAACTACCCGCATTATTATAGACTACTGTTGGATTAGCTTCAGATGATGATGACGGTGTACCTCCTGGAAAACTCCAAGATCTACCCACAGGATTATTTGTACTATTATCCACAAAATGAACGGTCATTGGTGCACAACCAGATTGAGCATCGGCACTAAATGAACTTACGGGCATCGCTGCATCCGATGTCAATGTTAAGGTCTGAGTAGTAGATATTGTCCCACAATCATTTGTTGCTTCCAATCTTACTTCATAGATTCCAGCAGTATTAAAAGTATGAATAGGACTCACACTTGAACTTTCACCACCATCTCCGAAATACCAACGATAAGATATTGCAGAAGTTGATGTATTTGTAAAAGTAACCTGCAATCCATTCGCAGCATAAGAAAATTGTGGATTAGGATTGGCATCTACCTTTATATAATTATCTTTAGTCAATGTTTCTGTATCTGTCCCATTTCCAATCGTCAATGATACCGCATGAAAGCCAGCTGTTGAAAAAGTAACCGTTGGAGACTGTTCAGATGAAGTAGCAGGTGTACCCCCTTCAAAAGTCCAAGCAAAAGTAGTTGGATTTCCTAAGGAAAAATTAGTAAATTTAGTAGTAACAGCCCCACAACCTGTAGTGGTTGCAGCTGTAAAAAACGGAGTCAAGTTACTATTTACAGACAAATCTTCTGACAAATAAATTGGACGTCCTGTTAATTGAAGATTATTGGGACCTACCAATTGAGAATTTCCAGTAAAAGAAGCATTCCACTCTTGTCTTTTCAACTGTCCAATATTAAAAGAAGCAGGAAATGAATAAGTGGCAGATGCATATTCAGATAAATCTTGTGTTGTTTTTGCCCAAAGTACATATTGATATTTCCCATCTGCCCCTTTAAATGCAGCACCATCAATACTATTTGGCAAATTCATAGCAGCCACTCTAGCTGCATCATATCTTTTTCTAAAAGTAAGATCAGAATATGTTTTATAAGCTTGACCTTCAGGATTCATAACTACATTGGCATAATCTGCCACTGCTCCTTGACTTTCATCTTTAAAGTTTTTGTACAATCCTAATAAATCAAATTCATCTATTGCAGCACCTTCCTTTTCTTTATCAACCAAGGCATAAGTTTCTACCTGATGGAATCCAAATTTTTCAGCTTTAGTCATTGCCTTTATCAAGAAATTGATTTGAGTTTCTTGGCTAGCCATAGAATTTGCACCAAATTTTCTTCTAGGAGCATTCATTTCTGTAATAATCCATTGCTTTTGAGGATAAGTAGCTCCATTATAACCATAGTTGAATAGCACTTCTTCATAAGCAGTTTTTCGTCTTTCTATGGAATAGGCTCCCCTATCAGAATTTCTTAAATAATCAAGCTGCTGAGTTTGATTATTGTATCCCAACTTCACAGTACCATCAATATCTGGATAAACATGAATACCCATAACATCAAAGTATGCCCCACCCCCTAAAGGATATTCAGGCGTAACCGCTCCACCGTTTGGATTATCCGTATTTCTTAAAACTGCATCTAAAAAAGCAGGAAATGCAACCCCACCAATCAAAACATAATCATCTGGGTCTATTGATTTTACAATTTGATAAGTAATTCTCATCATTCTAATATATTCCTGAATAGTACCATGAAATCTCTCTAAATCACAAGGTGTTGGATCATTTTCCCACCAGTTACCAGCTACATGATCGCTCTTAGGGTAATATCCCTTTTGCCATTGACTAGTATATGCAGGTTCATTCCACACTTCCCAATATTTAATATGCTGTCCATATTTCGAGACAAGCTTATAAATATATGCCGCATAGTAATTATTATCATTGTAAGGTGTACCATTTGCACCACCATCCCAAATGGGGGTGTATAAATTAGCGAACATATTAGAAGGAGTAGAACCACCACCCACACAGTTATAGGTTTTATTATCACGGTGTGCTGCAGAAGGATATCCAACGATACAAGTCAAATCTTCCAATCCCAAACTAGTGTAGTGAGCAAATTCATCCACTCGAACATCATAGCCCCATTGCTCCAAAAATTCATCAGGCAAAGCAGGTCGTGTTGTCTTTGCTCCAATACCTACTACTCCAACTTCTGGATTTCCTGCGGCAAGATTTCCTAAATCTTTATCATTGAAAGGAGGATAATATCCTAGATTGATACCTGGTCTAAAATAACCTGTATATGGAGTATTTACATCATTCGCAGTTGTATTTACTTGTCCAAACAAGTGCAGTCCTAATCCAAAGACTAAGGCAAATAAAAGTAACGTTTTTTTCATGTTAATTGTGTTTTGGTTAAAATCCTTCTTCACGATTGAGAAAGATATAATAAGTAAGATGTTTAATATTACATTAAGGGACAATCATAGCCGCAAAAATACAACATTTATCAATAACATGCTGTATAAATGCCATTTATGACATAGATGTTGCTATAATTTACCCAAAATAGGTTATAAAAAACCTATAAAATAACATTATATCATGTCGTTTTACGCCCTTTCCATTCATACTCCTTTGTCAATTGTGACAAAGTCCCGATAATAATAATATAAATGAGATGAAGGATAAAAGAAGGAAAAAATGAATACATCAAAGCTTGCTTTTCAAAATAAAGGCTCATTTTTTTAAGGAAAATAAAATCGGCAATTAACTTTGTCAGAAAAAATCCGCTATACCATAATATGCCATTGGGAAAAAAATATAATATTGGTAAACCTAGAAACAAATACCAACTCCATAGAAATACGACACCTAATATGAGCGTTATTTTTTTTTCGGGATACACACCAGACTTAGATGCCCAACGAATTCTCTGATTATAGAACCCTAAAAAAGTAGATTTAGCTTTAGTTTTTACAGCATTTTTATTTTTAAGATATCCTACCCCATTTGGAAATTGAGCGGACATTTTTTGCATCAACAACATATCATCACCAGAAGCGAGATGATCTATTCCCGTAAATCCCCCTACTTGGTAGAACGCCTCCTTTTCATAGCCGAGATTGGCACCATTACACATATTCATAAATTTCCCTTGAACCCCAGCACCTGATACTCCCATCATGCCCATAAAATCAAGAGATTGGAATCGCTGAAAAAGACTAGATTCATTATAAAAAATGACAGGAGCTGCAATAAATTTATATTGATGCTCTTCATAAAAAGAAGTCATCAAAACTAGCCAATCAGAAGGAGTAATACAGTCCGCATCCGTTGTTAAAATAAAATCACCATTTGATTTTGAAATAGCAATTTCTAGGGCTTTTTTCTTGTATGAAGTGAGATTTTCATCAACTATTACATCTTTCAGTTGAATTAATTTCACATTAACTTGATTTAATGAACGTACTAATTCCGCAGTATTATCCGTAGAAAAATCATCTATGACAATTATTTCAAGCAAATTAGATGGATAATTTTGATTCAGAATAGAATAAATACAAGACAAAATATTATCCGCTTCATTTCTAGCTGGAATAATTACGGAAACTTTGGTATGAGGAATAAAATTTTTCGGAACAAACCACTCAGGTAATTGATTCCAGTAATATAAATAAATACCAATAATTATCAGATAGGCAACAGCTAATAAGACACCAATCCCTACAAATATCACCAAAGTCTAATCATTAAATAGGTCTCTAAAATTTCGCTCTGATTTCTCTGGTACATCATCGATATCCAATTCTTCATATTCAATATCTTCGATATCAGAATCAAATGCGGTATTGTGATTTGCAGCTTTTTGTTGTTCATCAAACATCTTTTTCATTCCACTTCCTTGTCGCTTAAGAATTGCTTTGGAGAATAAAAATCCAGCAACCAATGGAAAAGCAAAAACAACAAACAATACTGCAATTATACCATTTAATATATTGGTCCTAAGCAATTTTACCAACCAAGCTCCAAAATCTAAGATGATATTATAGTCTAGAATTAGCGTTATTAACAACAAAACAGGAGCAGCCCAAGCCAATAATGAAAAAATACCTTTTGCTAAGAAGAATAATCCAATGATTACTGCTGCCATTACCAAAAGGCTAGTAATAGATCCAAAGGGATTTGTATTTGATTGTCTATTTATCATTTCTTTTTCTTTTATAACTCTTAAAATTAATGAATAGTTTTGTAAAAGGGAAAGACTTCGATATAAATATGTTTTTTTTCGATGAAGAAACTAAGAACTTAAACTAAGTCATTGCTACAATAGGTCATACAATCATTTCAACATAGTCTTAATCTCCTTCAGATTAGCACGATTTTCGTCCGTATCAATAGATTTTATAACATCTAGTTTTTCTTGATTGGTTAAATGAAAACTCATGGACGCCCCAGTTTCTTTACTGCTTGGCATATAGCTAAATCGAAGAACATCGAAATGCTCAGGGCCTAATACATCATATAAAAGACCAATATTGGTATCATGATCATACTCTTGCAATTTCATCACATCAGCAGCAATAGACAATGGATTGAAAAAGGATTGAATAATACCTTTTTTTTCATTTTTTGAAATATTAGTAGAATGGTCTAATCCAAGTATCTGAATCATCAAAACGCCATCCGTATTTTCTAAAATCCAATCTTTAAATACGTGAATAAAACGAACGGCTGATTTTACGCCAAAATTATCTCTAAATCCAGCATCCATCACTTCGATTTGAGGAGAACTAGGGAGATGCACATTTGGTAAAATATAAGGATAAGTTGCATTCATTCTCAAAGCAGTAGAAAAACGCAGACGATCGGCACTTTGATTTTGGAATACTCGTTTAAATTCTACCCCATCTACTTCAACACGACCAGGATGCCCCACCCCAATAGGAGCAATTGTCATGAAAGAAGTACTTTGAGGTGAAACAATCAAACGTCGTGCATCATTGACAATAGAAGGTGTAATAAATAGCAACGGAATGATAGCTTTTTGTTCAGCATCTTTATAATCATTGAGTCGTTTATCCAACCAACCATTCGTATTTTCATTCAATTGCTTTTCAAAAAGATAGGCTCTATCTTTTTTATAAACCTGACCATCAACTTTAAATTTGACCCAAGGCAAAAATAAATCAGTGGATACGATTGAAAAACACACTGAATTTAGTAAATCTTTGGCAATATCATCTAAGTATTTTCTTTCAGATACATCAATATTTTTAAACATTTTCCTTCGATAGCACAATTCTCTGTAATAAGCCGTTCCAATAATTCCACCAGATGCTCCAGAAAATAAAAAAGTATGATCCCCAAATTTTCCATGGGTTTCTTTATCCAAATTTTGTAATACATTCATTGCCCAAACAGATGCTTTCAAGCCTCCCCCACTTACACAGGTAAATATCATTTTTGGATTTTTCTTACCGAATTTAGCTCTCCAATTATTCAAGATTTTTAGCATTTCCGCTTTATCTTGTTCCACAATATCAGTATTGACGTTATCATTTAGATTGTGCACCGAAATTTGAGATGGAGCGACCGTATAGTTTAGACCATAGGCTTTATTTTTATGATTTAAAAAATCGAAACTTGTTAGATAATTAATTAAGAAAAGAATAAATAAAATTACAGGAATTCTCCATCGACTAAACCAATAAGTAGTAGCCCCCGTAATGGAAATCAAAATATTCATCAACAAAATCAAACTCACTCCTGCAGGAATTCTTATCCACACAAAATCCATTAAATAACCAAAAACAATTAAAATAACAAGGCTAAACAATTGCAGAAAAAGAGCATTAATATGATTTTGTTTAAAAATAGACATTAAAATTTCTCGATCATAATGAGATACATTTCTGACCAATCTAAGTTTGAACTTTTCAGTAATATAGGTATCCACTCTCTGTTTAGAAAATCCAGATTGTACTAAATCAACTTCTTTTTGGATACTTTTTTGAATTTTAGCACGAAGTTTACTTTTTTTCTGAGTATAATCCAAAATGTCTTTATTGGTATAAGCAAGATAAATAGAACCGATAATGACCAAGATGATTGCACCGATGATAAAAGCAGAAAAATGGATAAAAATACTAGAAATGGGTAAATGCTCTCTATAAAATTCAAAACGAAATAAAGAGATGAAGTAAACGACTAAGAAAGACAGTGGAATAATAAAATTATTCAACACAAATTTGGTCAAAGGACGAGACAAAGAAGCCAAAAAAGGAAAATGTGGTGCATTAAGCAAATAAGAAGTCAAATTCCAAGTCAAGAAAAATGCCCCAAAGCCCATACCTAAAATAAAAAAGCTCCAAAAATTAACCAGACCGATATATTCAGGTTCTAAATACAAATATTGGATACCAAAATGACTACCCAATCTTCCAGTAATAAACAATGCAAGCAAAAGCCATATAAATATAAGCAACAAGTGACTTCTCAACTGAACCGCCAAGAGTTGTACTGGAAATGAATAAAATATTTTCTTAATCCTTTGCTTCATCAGGGGAATCGAGCACAATCACTCGAATAGTCTCTATTTTTGTATCTGCAACTTTTTCAATAATAAATTTATACTTACCTAAAATAATTTCCTGTCCTTCATTAGGAATATCTTCTAAGGTCATGACCAAATATCCCGACAAAGTGGTGTATTCACCTGTTGGGAATTCAAGATTATCATAATTACTATTCAATTCATCTATTTCCAATCTACCTGAAAATAAATACTCCTTTTCGGAAATTTCATTTTCAAGGAGATCTTCGATATCATGTTCATCTTCAATTTTTCCAAATATCTCTTCCAAAATATCTTCCAATGTAATAATACCTGCCACACCACCAAATTCATCTACTACACAAACTATATTATTCTTATTTTTAATAAAATAATTGAGTAAATCCCTTGCTTTCATTGCTTCTGGCACAAACTGCAACTTCATTACAATATCTTTGATACTTTTGGGTTTTATAAACACTTGTTGATGATGGACATAGCCCAATATATCATCGACATCTTCTTGTATGACAATCAGCCTTGAATGTTTCGTTTCTTGAAACTTTTGTATCAATTCATCTATACTTGCATCTACTTGAATATACTCAATTTCAGGTCTTGGCACCATACATTTTCTGATACGAACCTCTCCAAGATGCAAAACATTTTTAAATATTTCGGTATCTACTTCATCTTCATAATCACTGATAGTAATAGACTCAATAAAGTGCTCTAAATCCAATTTAGAAATAGACAAATCAACTTGTTCTACGGGTTGTTTTAAAATATATTTGAGAATGAGATTAGAAATCTTATTCATCATCATTGCAGGAAGATACAAAAATAACTCTAAGACTCTCAAAGGATAAGCAAAAAACAAAATCATATCTCTAGCCCTTGCTTTAAAAATTGACTTTGGAAAAAACTCTCCAAAAATCAATACAATCAAAGTAATAAGTAAGGTTTTGGTAATAGAAGAAATTGGTTCTATATTGATATGAAAATAATTTAAAATAAAATTATCTAAAGGAATACTAATTAAAGAAGTAAAAACAACCAAAGCAATATTATTGCCAACCAACATAGTGCTCAGAAAAGCACCTGGGTTTTCATAAAATTTTGAAATAATTTTGGATCGTCTTCCTTTATTGTCCTTCAATAGTTTTACCCAAATTTTATTGGTAGAAACGAAAGCGATTTCCGTTCCAGAAAACAAAGCAGAAAGCAATAAAAAAAGAATAATTAAAAAAGTTGTCATTTATTATTTATCATTAAAATTTTTAACGCTCAAATCTCCTTGTGGAGCCAAAATTTTCCATTTTGTAAAATCTTGCTCGGCTTCAAATCCGTATCCATAAACCACATCCGTAAGTGTTGTTATTTTCACAAATCGATTGGTAGATATTTTTTTTGTTTTTTCATTCCAAATCAATTCTTCTGTTTCCAATTTTTCTCCATGCTTACTTTTCCATACCACTGAATCACTTAATACCGTTTTTTTATCATGATCAAATTGAACAGCAAACTTTGCAGTCAATTGACTGCCCACGTTTCTACCACTAAAAAACTCCACTTTCAGACCATCTGGAAATTCCTTTCTATCTTTATACGTTAACATTCGCGATCCAGTTACCTTTACTTTTATCACAGCAGAATCACTATAAATCAATGCTACATCTTTTGCTACTTCTACAGACAAATCAATGGCTTCATCCATATCATTTTGCACATTTTTTTGTTTTTCTTGACAACCCAAGAGAAATAAAAATGCGAAAATAAAAAAGAAATTAAATAGTTGGTGCATATGTTTAGAACTAACCTATCTTAGGAGTGTAATATCTCCACTATACAATAATTTTACGCCATCAACAAAAAGCACTTCTGCATAATAAGTATAGACTCCTTGCTCGGCATCTTTTCCACTAACCGTTCCATCCCATCCTTCTCGTGCCACCCCCAACGGTAAATCTATCCCCTTAAAGACAAGATTCCCCCATCTATCAAAGACATTCAAGGATGCTATTCTAACAGCTGCTCTTTCACCATATATTGTAAAATAATCATTGATACCATCATAGTCAGGATGAAAAACATTTGGAATATGAATAGGTCGTTTATCGTTTACAAAAACGGTTACTTTATCTTGAGCAACACAACCATCTTCATCTATAATATCAATCGTATAAGTAGTTTTTCCAGGAGGAATAATTTCTGTACTAGGACAATTACTACATACCATCAACGTATCTGGAGACCACATGTATTCAACAGGACGACCAGAAGGGCTTAAAGTAGAATTTAATTGAGCTTCATAACCTAAATCAACTGTAATATCTGGTCCTGCATCAATAATTAAAGGAGGTGGTGTACCTACGGTCACAGGTATTTCCGCCAAACAACCTAATCTATCATAAGCATTAATAATATAATCCCCTGCGGGCAAATGAGAAAAAGTTGTACCAAACTGATATATCGTATCATCAATACTAAATTTATACCAAGGATTTCCTTGTTCCCCTTTGATTTCCACAATTCCTGTAGAATCGCCAAAACAAACAACATCTTGTACATCCAATAAATTGACTCTTAGATTATCCACATCAGGACTACAACATTCCAAGACATTATATTCTATAACCTTCGTAATCAAGCAGCCTTCATCACTTTCGACCGTTAAAACGACCGATTTCACACCAAAAGAATTATAAGTCACATCAAATGGACCTTGACCAGAGCCCGTTTGTGGGTCTGCATCTTCTCCAAAATACCATTCCCAACTGACAATATTCCCATTGGCAAAAGACGAACTATCAGAAATTTGTACCGTCTCAAGGCATTTAATTTCAGGAGGATTAAAACCAAAATTGGCAACAGGTCCCAAAAAAGTACCTGTTCCTCCCCATTCTACATTAAAACCATGATCAGCAGCAGTAAAATTATTGACAATCAAAGCATAACTTTTTCCTTTTTCCATATTGATAGGCGAAATCCAATTATTATTACCGCCACCACAACCTGGGGATTCGCTTATATCTTTTGCATCAAAACTCATTCCCGTGGGCCCATGACAAGGCGTAGGATAATCTGCAACATCTGCCCCAGCAGCCATGCATCTTAAAATTTCTTTATCACTACAATCATCAATACCATTGGGTAATTCAAAAACTATAAAATCCAAATCATCAACTTCGCTAGTAGGAGTAAGTATCATGGTCAAAGAACCAGGCTCATCACAAGTCCATTTGACCCAAACAGAATTAAACTCTGTACCTACCCCCCCAATACCTCCATCAAAACAAGATCCAGAAGGGATTTCATTAGCATTATTACCTGCCCCAACAACACTTTCAATCACAAAAGAAGATTTATCACAAAGAATCGCACCATCAGAGCAATCAGAACTTGCATTTGCAGGAGGATTATAGTTATTAGTACAAATCTGAAAAGTACCCACATTACCTTCAAATCCATCTACTCTAATATAGTATTCCCCACCTACAAACAAACCACCTTGATACAATTCAATAATATTAGAACTCGAACTTGCTTGATTGCATTCCAATTCGTTTACAGTTCCACCACAAGATCCGTAGTACAATGCAGCTTGAGGACGATCCAATGAACCACCAGAAGCGACATTTGCCTTTCCATTAATAGTAATTCTTATATCTGTAGCACGAGCAATAAAAGAAAACCACACATCATTTGTTGCTCCCGCAGTCCAACAATTTGCGTCAGAATATTGAGAATCAGTTGCACCGATATTTGAGAATTCTCCCTTACTAGAGCACCAATTTCTTGGATCAGGAATTTTGATAGCAGTTTCGCACAAATCATTACTTACCTGACCAAATAAAGAAACATTAAAGAACATCAATAATGTATATATTGCTATAATAAAATGTGTATTTTTTTTCATTATTTCATATTTTCGATATAAAAACGCTTAATATCAATTCAATATTTTAATTTTAGTAGCCAATTAGCGACATTTCGCCACTTTAACTAAAAACAAAAATACAAAAATAATCATAGGCATTTGACAAAGATAGTGAATTATAACTTACCTTTAACACAATTTTGTTTTACAAACGAAAAATTATGAAAAAACATATACCTAATATTATTACGTTAATGAACTTATTTTTTGGTTGCTTTGCGATAATGATGTTGATTACAGGAAAATTTAATCTAGCCATTTTATATATTGGATTGGCATCAATTATGGATTTTGGAGATGGACTAACGGCAAGAGCCTTCAAGGTTCAATCAAATATAGGAAAAGAATTAGATTCCCTTGCAGATATGGTTTCCTTTGGATTTATTCCCGGATTGATATTATTTATGTTATTTCAAATAGGGTTTCAAGCAAATGAATCCATTTTTAATCAATCTTTATCAGGATTTGGTTCAAAATTATTAGAGACACCCTATTTATATGGATTTACAGGTTTTTTAGTTACCCTATTTTCTGCTTTGCGACTAGCCAAATTTAATTTAGATACCCGACAATCCGAAAGTTTTATTGGATTAAATACGCCCTCAAATACCTTTCTAATCGTAGGCTTTTTATTTATTTATATTGAAAACACTTTTGGATTGAGAGATTTAATGATCAATCCCATATTTTTGACTATTGCTTCTATTGTACTATCCATTCTTTTGGTATCTGAACTCCCCATGTTTAGTTTAAAATTCAAAAAATTGCAATGGAAAGACAATGAAGTAAAAATATCCTTTCTTTTACTATCAATTTTACTTTTTATTTTATTTAAAGGACCTGCAATTGCATTAATTATGCTTACATATATTACTTTTGCAATAATCTCTAATTTATTTAAAAAACAAGTATGAAATACAAGGCACTAATTAATATCATGCCACATAAAGAATTATTGGATCCACAAGGGAAAACAGTAAAGAAAAACATGAGTCATATTGATATTGACGGTGTAGATGATATTCGCATTGGCAAACGAGTTGAAATGATTTTAGATGCAAAAGACACAAAAGATGCAGCTAGTAAGGTAGAAACTGCCTGTAAAAAACTACTTGCCAATGTCATTATGGAATCCTATGAATATTCAATTTCTGAACTCTAGTACATGCTCTATCTTATCCCCACTCCTATTGGAAATTTAGAAGATATTACGCTAAGAGCGATTCGTATATTGAAAGAAGTAGATTTAATATTGGCTGAAGATACTCGTACTTCTGGGAAATTATTAAAACATTACGAAATAGAAACCCAGATGAGATCGCATCATACACACAATGAGCATCACACGACGGATGCTATTATCCAACAACTTTCTGCTGGATTGAATATTGCCTTAATCACAGATGCAGGCTCTCCAGGCATTTCAGATCCCGGGTATCTCTTAGTTCGAGCAGCGGTAAAAGCACAAATTCAAATTGTGCCTTTACCTGGAGCCACAGCGTTTGTTCCAGTCTTAACCGCTTCTGGAATTCCATGTGATAAATTTCATTTTGAAGGTTTTTTACCCCATAAAAAAGGACGGCAAACTCGACTAAAATATCTAGCTACGCTTCCTCAAACTTTTGTTTTATATGAATCTCCATTTCGATTGATTAAATGTCTCAAACAAATATTAGAATTTTGTGGAGATAGACCTGCTGCTGTTGGGCGAGAGATTTCAAAAATTTATGAGGAAATTGCTACGGGTAATATTTCTGAATTGATTGGAGAATTTGAGCAGAGAGATAAGGTTAAAGGGGAAATTGTTTTAGTTGTGGGTGTGTAATCTTAATTTTGCCTACTTGAACTTCATGACAAAAACATGATAATTTTAAAAAATAGTCATTAAATAAAAAAAATAGCATTCCAAAAGTATAAACTTTTGGAATGTGTTTTTTTTACTCCACCAACTCCAAATTAATCTGCTTACGATCCAAATCCGCATCCAAGATCCGTACTGTAACTGTATCTCCCAATTTAAACACTTTTCCAGAACGGCTCGTTGCTTTCAACCGACTTTCCCCTATCTTGAAATTTTCGTCCAAAGAATTGAATGTAACCATTCCTTCACATTTATTGGCAGTTAATTCTACAAACATTCCCATATCAATCATGCCATTGATCGTACCTTCAAACGCTTCACCAATAAAACCTTTAATATACTCGACTTGCTTATATTTGATAGACTCCCGTTCTGCTTTCATCGCATTTCGCTCTTGCTCAGATATATGCTTGCAACTAGCTTCTAAATCTGATTTTTTAACTCGATAATCCTTCTTTAGATTTTCAAACAAAATACGATGCACTAAAACATCTGCATATCTACGAATAGGAGATGTAAAGTGAGTATAATTATCAAATCCCAACCCATAATGACCAATATTGTCTGTGGTATAAATTGCCTTTGCCATCGTCCGAATTGCCAATGGCTCTAAAATTTTATAAATAGGGTTTTTCTTTGCCTCTTTCACTAAGACATTATAAGATTCCGCTATTTGTTTTGGAGTATCTGTTTTAATTTTCAGACCCAACTCATTTGCAAATCTTGAAAAATCGGCTACACGATCAGGATCTGGTAAATCGTGAACTCGATACACAAACGGAATCTCTTGTCCCGTAGCAGTATTTTTATTTACCATGTAAGTTGCCACTTCTCGATTTGCCAAAAGCATAAAATCTTCTATCAATAAATGGGCATCTTTACGCTCTTTTACATAGACTTCAAGGGGTTTACCGTTTTCATCTAACCTAAATTTCACTTCTTCACTTTCAAATGCAATGGCTCCATTTTCAAATTTTTGCTTTCGCAAAACTTTCGCAATTCGATTGAGTGTATTCAATTCTTTTAAATATGGACCTTCCTTTTCATCCATTACTGCCTGAGCTCCTTCATAAGCAAAACGATAATCTGAATGAATAACTGTTTTTCCAAACCAGCGATTTACCACTTTGTCATTTTTATCAAATTCAAAAACAGCAGAAAAGGTTAATTTATCTTCATTGGGACGCAAAGAGCAAAGTTCATTGGACAACTTCTCTGGTAACATCGGCAAAACTCTATCTACTAAATATACGGAAGTCGTTCTATCCGCAGCTTCCTTATCCAAATCAGATCCAGCCACAACATAGTGCGAAACATCTGCAATATGAACGCCGATTTCCCAATTTCCATTCTCTAATTTTTGTAAAGAAAGCGCATCATCGAAATCTTTAGCAGTATCTGGGTCAATTGTAAATGTAGTCACTTGACGCATATCTCTACGCTTATCAATCTCACTTTGTGTAATTTCTGTGGACAATGTTTCTGACTCACGAATCACTTCTTCAGGAAATTCTAAGCTAAATCCTTGACTAATTAAAATGGACTTCATTTCTACATCACTTGTATCTGCATCACCCAATATATTGATGATTTTACCAATTGGACTACGACCATGTTTTCTAGGCCAATCTACAACCCTAACGACTACTTTTTGGCCTGTTTTGGCATTTTTGTAATCTTTTGGTTTGATATAAATATCTTCTGCCATTTGAGAATCTTCAGTCACTACAAAACCATAATCCCCAGAATCTCGAAATGTTCCAACAAAAGTTTCAGTTTTCCTTTCTACAATCTCCACAATTCTTCCTTCCAATTTATGTCTTCCTCCTTTTGCAGAAACCTGTACTTTAACAATATCCCCATCAAGAGCAGAATTTCTATTTCGTGAAGACACATAAATATCATTTTCAAAATCATCACATACAATGTATGCTGCACCCGAACGTGTCAAATCTACTTTTCCTTGATAGGATTTGTTTCCATTATTTCTTCCTCCTGATGAGTCTTTTCTATTAATGGTGTATTTTCCGCTTGAAAGTAATTTTATAAATTTTCTTTCATTTAAACTTTTCAGAGTTGCTTCTACATCTTGAATTGAATTCTTAATTTTCAATTTCTGAATAACGATGGAAGGAGTGAATTTCTTTCTAGGTTGGAATTTAAATAAATTGGAAACAGATTCCAATAGTTCTTTTTGGGAAAGTTTTCTTCCCTTAGTTTTTTTCTTCTTTTTAAAGTTTGTCATTTTTGTTTTTGTCATTTTCGTAAAGCTACTTTAGATGCAAGTAAAACGAAAATATATTTATTTGTTAATTAATGTTACGATGAAATTATTTTTCCATCGGCGAGCAATTCAAGATTGGAAATTTTACTCGTTGTAGGATCGTAATCCTTTTGATTGGCAAGTGTTTGACCTGTCACCACATATATAATCCAGTCTTCATCTATTGTCGTCACTGACCGATACAACGTTTGGTCTTCTGAATAAGTTCCTCCGATGACCTTTTTATGTAAAAACTTTCCATTCTGATCAAAAGTGATCATCGTAAAATAATACTCCAGTAAGTCTCCACGCCAATACACTAGGGCATTAAAATCATGTGTCTCAGGAATCGAAAAACAAGGAATGAATTCTGTAAATTCATCTACATTTTCTTCAAATGGATAAATGTAGGCTATTATTTCTAATTCAGTTAATGGAGTATTTAAACGACTAAACTCCATGACAGCGTCTTCATTTAAGATTACAGGCAATTCTACACTTGGAAATTTCTTGACGAAATCTGAAAACTTAACTTCTATTTTATTCACTTTTTGCTGCAAAGATATGAATAATTTTGCATACTAATTAAGTAGATAGACACATATTTTTCAATTTATTGTGGACAATACCAAAGCAAAATAAAAAAGCTTGATTTCAATTTAATATTCACCTATCAAACTTAAGAAACATCTTGAAAAAAGCTTCCTTTTTTAATGTTATTGATTTTGAATTAAAATGGTAGTATATTTGTGTGATAAAACAAATTCACAAAAATATTATTCTATGAACACCATTTTTCGAATTACTTTTTTATTGATTATTATTTTTTCATTGGAATTGGGGGCACAGTGTCCGACTGGGGATGTAATTTTTGACAATCAAACACAACTAAATTCTTTCAAAACAGAATGGCCAAATTGTACTGATATTAACAAATTAATACTTAGAGGAGATGACAAATTAGTTGATTTTCCAAATTTCAATCATATTAGTTCCTTAGTAATTGGTCATGGAGGAAAAACTCAATTTGGTTTAGGCTCAGATCCACTAAACGATTTATCTGAATTTTCTGGAGTCACTATTGATAATCTTTTTCTCTATAAAGCACCTAGTTTAAATACACATGGGTTAGAACATTTGACATCTTTAGACACACTTAGTATTTATGATAATGCAATTCCATTAAATGGACTAAAAAATCTTACCCAAATTACAAAAGAATTTTGGATAAATAGAGGAGAAGGTTTTATTTCAGATTTTTATACTTTTGATAGTTCTCAGATTTTTCTTCCCAATTTGATATCCATTAACAATTTAAAAATTGATGGACCAAGGATATTATCCGTTAAATTCCCTAAATTAAACGTATTTTCAGGCGTCTTATCTATAGAAAAGGTCAATGCTAATTCAATTGATAAATTCAATAACATTAAAACGATTAAAGCCATTGAGGTAAAAGGAATTCCATACTTTTCACAAATGTTCTCAAATCTAGAAAAAATAGACAATAATTTTATATTTCGAGAATCACATAATCCAATACCAGGTTCAATAGAATTAATTGGATTTAATAAACTAATCGAAATTGGAGGTGATTTTATCATTCATGGAATCCCTGGCCAGTTAGATACTTTATCAGGATTTAAAAATTTAAAAACTGTTGGTGGTGACTTTTATCTTGGTCCTGGCAATCAGGAGACTGGCAATAACTTCGATTCACTACAAAATGTTGGTGGTGACTTCTATTATTATGGTACAGGCAGCAATCAAGAGACTAGCAATACTTTTAAGTCACTACAAAATGTTAGTGGTAATTTTAAATTACAACATAATCGCTCTAATACTGATATGCATGCTTTTAGTCAACTTGCAACTATTGGCGGTGATTTATTTTTAGGTACTTATTACAATCTTAATAATTTAAAAGGTCTAGAAAATCTTACATCAGTTGGAGGAGAGTTGACAATACGACAATGTAGTGCTTTAGAATCTTTAAATGGATTAGAAAATCTAATTTTTGCTAATGATTTAGTTATAGAAAACAATAAAAAGCTAAAAGACTGCTCCGCCCTCTGCAACCTATTCCAAGCAGACGGAGTCCAAGGCATCATAGAATTCAACCACAATCCATCAGCATGTAGCAGTCAATCTGCCATCGAATCAGAATGTGAAGATCCAGATGGATTCATGTTAAGAACACAAGCACAAGTCGATGATTTTGTTACCAATTATTCAAATACAACAACTATTACTGGAAATTTGGTAATTGGCGATAATGAAGCTCCATTTACAACATCCGACATTACAGATATATCGGGAATGTCATTTCTTACTACAATCATTGGAGATTTATATATTGGATTTAATAATTCACTTGAAAATCTTAATGGATTAAAGAATCTTACTGCCATCACAGGAAATGTCACCATTCGCAACAACGAAATGTTGAGTGATTTACGAAACAATAAAGTTGTTACCGTTGGTTTTGAAAAAATATCTCAAATTGGTGGGGATTTACAAATATCAGAAAATAATGCCCTAGGGAGTTTAAATGGTTTAGAAGACTTATCTACTATTGGTGGGAAGTTAATTATTTCTACCAATCCTAATCTATCCGATTGTAAAGGCATTTGTAATATCCTAAATAATGATGGTGTAGCAGGCTCTATTTTTATTGTAGGCAATCCAGCAGGTTGTAGCAATCAAGCAGATGTTGAAGCATCTTGTTCTGCATCAGATTGTGTTCCTATTTTAGTAAATATTCCTTCAGATACAACCATTGAATGTGATAGCACCTTGAGTTTACCGACCAATATTAGTGCATATTGTGATGCGGATACGATTGAAGTACAGTTTACAGAAACAAAAGAAGATGGTTCTTGTCCAGCATCATATACACTTACAAGAACATGGACAGCAACGAGTTCTAATGGAAATTCGACATCAGAAATTCAGAAAGTAACGGTTGAAGATACTACACCACCCGTTTTACATGGCGTCCCAGATAACATAACAGAATCCTGTGATATTGTTTTTGGCGGACCATCTACAGTTACAGCAACAGATAATTGTAGTGCATCAGTGGATGTAAATTTTGAAGAAGTACATATTGAAGGGAATTGTGCAAATAATTATTCTCTAAAAAGAACTTGGACAGCGGTAGATGATTGTGGAAATGCCACATCCCAAATCCAAATTATAACCATTGTAGATAATAATAATCCTGTACTTTTTGATGTTCCAGACGATATTACATTGACTTGTTCAGAAGAAATCCCTGCCCCAGCAACAGTAACTGCTGTAGATCCATGCGATATGAACCCAACCATTAATCTTGACGAATCGGAAACGGGAGAATGTCCCGATAAAATAATCACTCGAACATGGACAGCCACAGATGCATGTGGAAATTCAAGTGTCGGCGTACAAACGATTTCTTTTAAAGAAGACGGATTTAATGGTTTTAATCTTTCATCTCAATCTAAAGTTGATGATTTCATTACTTCCAATTCTAGCAACACAGCCATTAATGGAGATATTATCATCGGAGACAATAAAATGCCTTTTGAAAGTTCTGATATAACAGACATATCTGGATTATCTTTCCTACAAAAAATTAATGGTAATCTATATATTGGATACAATAACAACCTTGAAAGTTTGAAAGGATTAGAAAATTTAATTTCCGTTTCTGGAAATGTAATGATTACTCATAATGAAGCATTGAAAAAATTCAGAAATGGAACATTGATTACAGTTGGTTTTGAAAGATTATCTTCAATAGGTGGTGATTTTGAAATTTCGAAAAATCTAGTTTTAGAAAATCTAGCAGGTTTGGAAAATCTATCAACAGTCGGTGGCAAAATGACCATCTCCACCAACGCCAATCTATCTGACTGCAAAGGCATCTGCAATATTCTAGAAAATGATGGTGTCCAAGGTTCGATTCTTATCATAGGAAATCCAAGTGGATGCAGTAATCA
>CAZOHX010000001.1:0-25823 GCA_964579315.1 uncultured Saprospiraceae bacterium | reverse complement strand
ATGTTAACTTCAAATAAGGGCTAAACCTTATCAAATATTCATTTTAAGAAGAAATTTGAAATTTAAAACTACTTTTCAGCAATTGGAAAGTAGTTTTTTTTGATAAATGCAACTGGTTTTATGGATGATCATCAATACACATCCACATCAATATTAACCCTTACAGAAGAAAACCCTTTCATTCCTGTCAACTGATCCGATTGTTCTAAAATCACCTTTTTGACATGCTGAATTGTTTTATTATTAATTTCTATTTTAATTAAAAAATCGATCAAAAATTGATTTCGGACACGAGCGACAGACGGTTTGGCAGGACCTAAAACTCTATCTCCCAAATATCGTTTCAATCTAGCCCCAAGTATCTTTCCAGCTTCATTTACTTTTCGCGGATCTTTATGTTTTAAAGTAATTTTTATCAATCTGCTATAAGGTGGATAACGAAATCGTTGACGCTCACTCAATTCTCTTTTAAAATAATTGATATAATCATATTTTACCACATCATGTAAAACGGGATGTGCTGTATCAAAAGCTTGAATCATTACGATACCTTCCTTCTTTGCTCGTCCTGCACGACCACTCACTTGCGTTAATAATTGAAAAGACCTTTCATTGGCACGATAATCTGGCATATGCAATGATTGATCAGCACTCAATACTCCAACTATGGTTACATTTTCAAAATCTAAGCCTTTGGTGACCATTTGTGTCCCAATCAAGATATCAATATCTTTATTTTCAAATTCAGCAATTAAATCATTTAAGGCATTTTTTGTACGAACCGTATCCAAATCCATCCTTTTGATTTTCGCATCAGGAAAAATAATTTCCAATTCTTCTAAGATTTTCTCCGTACCATGTCCCTTCAATGAAAGTTTGGAACTACCACAAGCAGGACAAACAGTAGGCAAGGATTGTTGAGACCCACAATAATGACATTGTAAATTATTGAAATATTTATGATAAGTCATTGTTACGTCACAATGCTTACATTCCGTATGCCATCCACAGACTTCACATTGCATCACAGGAGAATACCCCCGTCTATTTTGAAAAAGAATAATTTGCTCCTTTTTTTTGATTGCTTCTTCTATAGCATCAATCAATTTTATTGTAAAAACCGATTTCATACGATTTTTTTTCAATGCATCCTTTTTATCAATAATTTCAATCTTTGGCATACTAATTCCACCAAACCGCTCTGTCATTTCGACCAAACCAAATTTACCTTTCAAAGCATTGTAATAAGTAGAAATGGCTGGAGTAGCAGTTCCTAGAAGTGTTTTAGCTCCAAAAAGATGAGCCAAAAAGATACCAACATCACGACCATTATATCTAGGTGCTGGAGCGGACTGTTTAAATGAATCATCATGTTCTTCATCAATAATGACCAATTTTAAATTTTTGAAAGGCAAAAACACACTTGACCTAGCCCCTAAGACTACAGGCATCCCCGCCCCTACTGCTTTCCAAATATCTACACGCTCATTATTATTCAATCTAGAATGAGAAACGACTATTTCATCACCGAATACTTTTTTAAGTCTAGAAATCATTTGAGTAGTCAACGCAATTTCAGGCAATAGATATAAAACTTGTCCCCCATCTGCGATAATATCTTTCATCATTTCGATGTAGATTCTCGTTTTCCCACTTCCTGTCACACCATGTAACAAAACGACATTCTTCGTTTCAAAGAGTTCTGTGATTCCATCTAAGGCATTTTTCTGAAAGTCACTCAATTCTCCCACTGTCAAAAGCTCATCATCATGCTTTACGATACGAGAAATGGGTCTTTCATAAAATTCAATTATTTCCTTTTTTTGCAACTCTTTTAATACAGCAGCATTGGCATTTCCCTTTTCATAGACCTGTTTTTTAGAAATATTTTCCTGTGATTTTTGAAGTTGCAATAATGCCAATAGTGCTTCTGTCTGTTTCAGAGAACGTTTTATTTTATCAAAGGCTTCTGCTAAACGAGTATCATCTTCCTGATAGTAAACTGCCAATTTCACAGAAGGAATCATCTTGGGTTTATATTTTGATTTTATTTCTTCTTTAATATAAATCACCCCCTTTTCAAGAAGTTTATACAAAATGGGATAAACCGTTTTTTGATCTAAAATTTTCTGAATATCACTAATAGCAATCTCATTTTGAATGGTTAAAGCTTCCGCAATGAGATATTCTTTATCCGAGAAATCAGCAAAATCGTCATTAAATAATGGGTTTAACATGATTTTGGTTTCACTTGCTAATTTCAAATTTGCTGGCAGAGCAGCATTCATAACCGACCCCATCGGACTTAGATAATAACTTGCCATCCATTTCCACAATTTCAATTGATAAGCATTGACAATGGGTTTTTCATCTATTAATGTCAGAATAGGTTTTGGTTGATAACTTTCTGGCTTATTTTTATGAATTTCATAGACTATACCAGAATATAGTTTATTTTTTCCAAATTGCACTTCTACACGAATTCCCGATTGAATTTTATCCACAAAATCTTTGGGCACCACATAGGTATAAATTTTTGGCGTAGCAACAGGCAAGATTACGGTCGCATAAACTCCAGAATTGTATATATCATGTAAGCTTTCCATTCTTTCGATTCGTATTATTTTTTAAGTTTCACACAGTGTCAAAACCTTTGAATTACTTATTGTATTCAAAACAACCCATATCTGGATGCACAGGATCACGCAAATTTCCATCCAAATCGACATCAACTCCGATAGGTTTTCCTTTTTCTTCAGCAATTGACAATGTATCCAAATGATAATCATTTTCTTCAACATCATAGAATAATGGATCCAAAGTATTGGCATTTTGACAATCCATACTATGTTCAAAAAAATCTTCATATCCTTTTTCAGTAGGTAATTTTTTTACCCGATAGATACAATTTTCAAACATATAATCAAAATAATTTGGATGATCGTCATCTGCAGCATTGACAATATCAATTTCATCTTCACGAGATCCAAAGACGATACTATTTCTAAATCTAGCTTTTAATGGATAAACAGCTATTTCATTACAAAATTGATCGTAGCAAAACAAATTGGTCATACGAATAGATGTTTTATCTACCCCATAACTTGCAAAAGTACAATAATCAAAATTATAATCCCCTCCAAATTCAAGCTGGACATTGTTTCCATTGGTACGATAGATCAGACAGTTTGTAGCATCTATTTTAGCATGTACACCAAGCAATCCTGCTCCCGATGCAAAGCCTATTTTACTGTTTTTGATATTAAGAGATGCTGTAGAATCTACAGAAACACCAACAATAGGATTAAGAATTTCAGTATAATCAATTTCATTACCTTTTGATCCTTTATTAAAACGAATACCAGCCCATTGTCCAGGTACATCATCAAAATTATGTTCTAAACGGTCTGTACGAATAACCACAGGATTATCCAATGTCCCTTGAGATTTTAAGTGACCATCTTTCAAAAAGTAAATTAATCCATCATTATAATAAAAGTTTTCCCCTTCACTATTTTCACCTTTGGCAATGCCCCCATGCATATACAATCTCATGCCAGGTGGCAAAACCAAATCACAACTATCCACCACTAATACACCATAAATTACATAGGGTTTGGGGTCATCCCATACTTCCTCTCCAAAATCACAAGAAAGATAAGCGACTTTGCCATTGTAATATCGATTGGGAATATAATTTGCATTTTGACCCCAAGCTTCCAATACCACTTTTTGAATATTTCCATTGGTTTCAAAAACTAAAGCATCATTGATAACAAAAGGGCTTTCAGAAATATCTTGATCAGGATCTACGGTAACTTCACTAAAAATATAAATACTATCTTCAGGAGCTATTTCAATATCCTTTGCCACACTTCCAGGAATACCATCCACATTTATACGAAATTTACTATCACTTCCATTTTCTATGGAGATTTTATCAATACGAATAGATTTATTATGATGATTAAAAATTTTCAAAGTACGTGTTGCAGAACCTACTGTTGTAAAAACAGTATCGAAAGTCAAAGTATCTAATGAAAATTCTAATTTATCATTTGTATCGGTAGTAAATATTTCTTTTCTTTTACAGGAAAATGAAAAAATTAATAAACCAAGAAGTAATAAGGCAAGATGTAGGGTGTATTTCATTTTTAAAATAATAATGATAAAGATTTGGTAAAGATAAAAAACTAGGCTTCTAAAACTAACGATTCTATAGGTAGAATGTTGTAAAAACAAAAAAAGTTGAAAGCATCGATGACACTTTCAACTTTTAATATTTCAACAAAAGATAATTTTAAATTAATCCTTTTTCTTCTAAAACTCTTCTCATAGTAGAGCCGATATGAGCTGGAGACTCTACCACAGTTACACCACAAGCGGCTAAAATTTTCATTTTAGCAGCAGCCGTATCATTTTCTCCACCAATAATTGCACCAGCGTGTCCCATTGTACGACCAGCAGGAGCAGTTTTACCAGCAATAAAGCCAACTACAGGTTTTGTGCCAAACTCTTGTACATATTTTGCGGCATCAGCTTCCATATTTCCACCAATTTCACCAATCATCACAATCCCAATCGTATCAGGATCATTCATTAAAAGCTCTACCGCATCCTTAGTGGTTGTACCAATAATAGGGTCACCTCCAATTCCGATACAAGTGGATTGTCCCATACCAGCTTTCGTCACTTGATCTACCGCTTCATAAGTCAGCGTACCTGATCGAGAAACAATACCGATTTTTCCTGGATTGTGAATAAAACCTGGCATAATACCCACTTTGGCTTCTCCTGGAGTAATGACCCCTGGGCAATTAGGACCTACCAAGCGACATGGTTTATCAGAGATATAAGCCTTCACTTTCACCATATCTTGAACAGGAATACCTTCTGTAATACAAATAATCACTTCGATTCCTGCATCAGCAGCTTCCATAATAGCATCTGCGGCGAATCTAGGAGGCACAAAAATAAGAGAAACATTTGCTTTCACCTTCAATACTGCTTCTTCTACTGTATTAAAGACGGGTTTTCCCAAATGAGTTTGACCACCTTTACCCGGTGTCACACCTCCTACCACATTTGTACCGTAATCAATCATTTGTCCAGCATGGAAACTACCTTCTTTTCCAGTAAATCCTTGAACAATGATATTAGAATTTTTATTTACTAATACTGACATTTATAAATTATTTTACTTTTTTAATGATGAAAACATCTTCATCTTTTTTTTGCATATAATAATGTTCTCTAGCATATTTTTCTTTGTTCTTCTCCAAGTCGATTCTATCCATTTTCACATTTTTAATCAACTCTACATAATTATTTTTTTCAGATTTCATCCCCCTCAGACTTTGAGTCAATTTATATTGAGTGGTAATATTATGAGAATCGAAGAAAATCATCCAAGCTACAAATAAAATCAAGGTCACAAAGAACTTGTTTTTAAAAGGAGCAGGAATTTTATCCAAAAATGGTTTGAAAGGATTAACACGTTTTGCCATAAGAAATCAATTATCTAAAAGATGAACAAATATAAGTTTTCATTAATCAAAACTCAAATTATAGGAACGATTTGTTATAATAATCAACCTTTTAAAATTGAAGTTCCAGGAAAGTACGCCATTTCGCCCAATTCTTCTTCAATTCTTAGCAATTGGTTATATTTTGCGATACGATCTGATCTTGAAGCGGATCCTGTTTTGATTTGCCCAGTTGCCAAAGCTACGGCCAAATCTGCAATAGTTGTATCTTCAGTTTCGCCAGAGCGATGACTAATTACGGTAGTATATTTGTTACGCATTGCCATTTCTACGGCTTTGATCGTTTCGGATAGTGTACCAATTTGATTCACTTTAACCAAAAGCGAGTTGGCTGCCCCCATATCAATTCCTTTTTGTAACCGTTCTGTATTTGTAACAAAAAGATCATCTCCCACGATTTGAATTTTCTTACCTAACCTTTTAGTCATTGCCTTCCAACCTTTCCAATCATCTTCATCCAAACCATCTTCAATGGAGAAAATAGGATAATTTTTCACCCAATCTGCCCAATAATCCACCATTTCAGAAGAAGTCAATTTATCACCTGTGGACTTATGAAAATGATAGACTTTTTCTTTCGGCAAATAAAATTCAGAAGTAGCCGCATCCATTGCGATATAAATATCTTCTCCTGGACGATATCCAGCCTGCTCAATTGCTTGTAAAACGACTTCAATTCCTTCTTTATTAGATTTCAAATTTGGAGCGAAACCTCCTTCATCCCCCACATTAGTAGATAATCCTTTTTTCTTTAAAACAGATTTCAAACTATGAAAAGTCTCAACCCCCATACGAAGTGCTTCAGAAAAAGAGTCCGCATTTACAGGAACAATCATAAATTCTTGAAAATCAATACTATTATCCGCATGAGATCCGCCATTTAGGATATTCATCATGGGTACTGGAAGTTGATAAGCATTTAATCCACCAATATAACGATAAAGAGGCATTCCTGATTCTTGAGCAGCAGCATGAGCAACTGCCAAAGAAACACCTAAAATCGCATTTGCACCGAGCTTACTTTTATTTTTAGTACCATCCAAATCGATCATAATCTGATCAATTTCCAATTGCTCCAACACACTCATCCCCAAAATATCTGGAGTAATTTCACTGACGATATTATCAATTGCTTTTGTTACCCCCTTGCCATTATACCTTGACATATCCCCGTCTCGCAGTTCTACAGCTTCATGCTTTCCTGTCGAGGCTCCAGAAGGAACGGCAGCCCGACCTATTACACCATTTTCTGTTATTACAGAAACTTCTACCGTAGGATTTCCTCTTGAATCCAGAATTTCTCTAGCAATTACATCTTCAATAAAACTCATAAAATATTCTTTTTAATTAACTAAAATCGTTTTTTCCAATAATATAACAAAATCATCAAATAAATATCTTGAATCGTGGGGCCCAGGAGAAGATTCTGGATGATATTGTACTGAGAATATATTTTCATTTTTAACTCTCATTCCTTCGACAGTTTCGTCATTCAAATTTACATGAGTTAACAGTAAATCTTTATGATTCTTGATATCCTCTATTTTTACAACGAATCCATGATTTTGAGAAGTGACTTCACATTTTCCTGTTTCCAAATTTTTAACTGGATGATTGATCCCTCTATGCCCATTGTGCATTTTATAAGTATCTATACCAAAAGTTCTAGCAATAATTTGGTGACCAAGACATATTCCAAAAACAGGTTTTTTAGATTCCAAGATGGATTTTGTTGTTTCGACAGCATATTGCATTACACTTGGATCCCCAGGTCCATTAGATAAAAAATATCCATCAGGATTCCACTTTTGTATTTCAGAAAAAGATGTTTTTGCAGGAAAAACCTGTAAATAACAATCTCTATCAAGAAAATTTTCTAAGATATTACGTTTAACTCCAAAATCCATTACAGCTACTTTAAATTTTGCATCTGCCTTACCGACAAAATAAGGAACATCGGTACAAACCACTGATGCCAATTCTAAACCATCCATGGTCGGCTGTTTCTTTAAAGATTTTAACAAACCATCCAAATCAGAAAATTCGGTTGAAATAACAGCATTCATAGCACCATTTTCTCTTATATATCTAACGATCTGTCGAGTATCTACATTTGAAATGCCCACTATATTATGAACCCTCAAAAAATCATGAATATCATTATCAGATTGTTGGCGAGATGGTTTTTCTTCCAAATTCTTACAGATCAAACCAGAGATACAAACCTTACCAGATTCTTGTTCACTATAATTAATTCCATAATTTCCAATATGTACATGTGTAGTGACTAGCAATTGCCCAGTATATGATGGATCTGTAAATATTTCCTGATAGCCAGTCATTCCTGTATTAAAACATAGTTCTCCATAAATAGAACCTTTCGCTCCGATAGAAACTCCGTAGAAACAAGTTCCATCTGCTAAAAGTAAAATTGCAACATTTTGGTTATCCATTTCAGAAATTTTGACACAAATATAGGATATAAAAAAAGGCGAAGCAAAATAAATTGCTACGCCTTTTCATATATTTTTTTAAACTGACATTATTCTTCGTCATTTGCAGAATCAGTAGCTTTTTTTCTACCTCTTCTAGTTCTTTTCTTTTTAACAGTACCTTTTTTAGAAGCACCACCTTGATAAACTTCATTGAAATCAACAAACTCAATCATTGCCATTTCAGCTCCATCACTTTGTCTAAATCCAGTTTTAATGATTCGTAAATATCCACCTGGTCTATCACCAATTTTTTCAATAACTGTTTCGAACAATTCTTTAACACCTTCTTTACTTTGCAAGTAACTAAAAACAACTCGTCTTGCGTGCGTTGAATTAGTTTTAGCTTTAGTTACGATAGGCTCTACAAATTTACGCAAAGCTTTTGCCTTTGCCAAAGTTGTAAAAATACGCTTATGTTCAATCAGAGCATTAGATTGATTTTGTAATAAGGCTTTTCTATGTCCTTTTTGTCTTCCTAAATGGTTAAACTTCTTTCCGTGTCTCATGACCGATTAAATTGTATTAATTAAAAAATAACTTCGCAGCACTATCAATTGGTTTTCCCAAGATTGGTAACTGCAATCTATAAAACTAAAGACTAAGCGTCTTCTAATTTGTATTTAGCGATATCCATTCCAAAAGTTAATCCTTTTTCTATCAAAAGAGCTTCGATTTCCACCAATGACTTTTTACCGAAATTTCTAAACTTCAAAAGTTCATGCGTTTCAAACTTCACCAATTCAGAAAGGCTATCAATTTTAGCTGCTTTCAAACAATTGTAAGCACGCACAGACAAATCCATATCTTCCAAAGAAGTTTTTAATAACTTTCTCATGTGTAAAATATGCTCATCTACAATATTTTCTTCTCTTGAACTATCATCATCCAATGAAATATTTTCATCTGTAATCAACATTAAGTGTTGAATCAATATTCTTGAAGCTTCTTTTACTGCATCCTTAGGATGAATTGTTCCATCTGTTTTAACATCAAGATTCAATTGCTCATAATCCGTATTTTGTCCCACACGAGTATTAGAAACAGTATAAGCCACTTTTTTAATCGGCGTATAAATTGCATCAACAGGAATTACTCCAATAGGCAAATCTTTTGAAACATTTTCATCAGCGGGAACATAACCACGACCTTTAGTGATGGTCAATTCGATTTCCAAATTTACAAAAGGTTCCATTTCACAGATAAGTAAATCTGGATTAGTTACTTCAAAAACATTAGTAAATTCAGTAATATCACCCGCTCTAAATGCATCTTTACCACTTAAAGTCAGATAAACCTTTTCGTTTGTAATATTTTCATCCGTTAAAACCTTTTTAATTCTAACCTGCTTAAGATTCAAAATAATGTCCACGACATCTTCAACGACACCTTTGATGGTTGAAAATTCATGATCGACACCAGCTATTCTTACAGCTGAGATTGCAAAACCTTCTAAAGAAGACAATAAAACTCTTCTCAAAGAATTACCAATAGTTTGTCCAAAGCCAGGCTCCAACGGTTTAAATTCGAATTGACCTTCGAATTCAGTAGCTGATTGCAAAATAATTTTATTAGGCTTTTGGAAATTTAATATACTTCTGCTCATATTAATTGTAGATTCTTAAGGAATGAAATAAACCCAGAAATTTTTATCACCATGAGGAGATAAAAATTTCTAGAAAATATTTTATTTTGAGTAAAGTTCAACGATCAATTGTTCGTTAATCTTTTCAGGAATTTGGCTTCTTTCTGGATTTTCCAAATATACACCTTCCATTTTATCAGGATTAAACTCTAACCAAGGGAAATTTCTTACATCAGATTTACCAGCGATACAATCATTTATTACTTGATGATTTTGAGACTTACCTCTTACAGAAATAATATCTCCTGGTTTAAGATGATAAGAAGGAATATTAGTCACCACACCGTTTACACAAATATGTTTATGAGTAACTAATTGTCTAGCACCATTTCTTGTTCTTGCCATTCCCATTCTATATACCACATTATCGAGACGAGCTTCTAATAATTGCAATAAAACTTCACCTGTTACTCCGTGACTACGAGTAGCTTTCACAAATAAATTTCTAAATTGACGCTCAAGCAGACCATACATATATTTAGCCTTTTGCTTTTCCATTAATTGAAGTGCATAATCAGATTTCTGACGTCTTCTCTTATTAGGACCATGTTGTCCTGGAACGTATTTTTTTCTTTCAAAGTATTTATCAAAACCAAAAATAGTTTCTCCAAATGCTCTTGATTTTTTAGTCTTAGGACCTGTATATCTTGCCATTTCTGAACAATTCTTAAATTAAAAATTATATAAAATTATACTCTTCGTCTTTTAGGCGGACGACAACCGTTATGCGGCATAGGTGTAACATCATTAATTGTTTTCACTTTAATACCAGCACCGTCAATAGCACGAATAGCAGATTCTCTTCCAGAGCCAGGACCTTTCACATATACATGAGCATATCTCATTCCTGCTTCATATGCTACTTGAGCAGCATCAGAAGCGGCAATTTGAGCAGCATAAGGAGTGTTCTTTTTAGAACCTCTAAATCCAGCTTTACCTGCAGACCCCCATGAAATCACATCACCATTACCGTTGCAAATAGAAACAATAATATTGTTGAAGCTAGCTTTAATAAACACCTTACCTTCGGTATCTATTCTAACATTTCTTTTTTTAGCTTTTTTACTTTTAGCCATCGTACTTTATATTTTAAAACTTCAAACTGAAGTAAATAATAATCAAATTTTATTACTGGGACTAACCTTTCTTACCAGCAACAGTCTTTTTCTTACCCTTACGAGTTCTTGCGTTATTTTTTGTTCTTTGACCACGCAAAGGAAGCCCCTTACGATGTCTAATTCCTCTATAACATCCGATGTCCATCAAACGTTTGATATTAGTCTGAACTTCCGTTCTCAATTCTCCTTCAACCTTATATTCATTTTGGATTAAAAGAGAAATATTCTTAATATTCTCATCATTCCAATCATTCACTTTAGTATCATGAGAAACACCAACTTCATCCAAGATTTCAGCTGCTCTAGAAGAACCAATACCATAGATATAGGTTAATCCGATAACTCCTCTTTTATTTTTTGGTAAATCTACTCCTGCAATTCGAGCCATTGTAACGAATTTATTAAATTAAAAAATTATCCTTGACGTTGCTTAAAACGAGGATTCTTTTTGTTGATTACGTATAATTTTCCTTTTCTTCTAACAATCTTGCAATCTGCAGATCGTTTTTTAATTGAAGCTTTAACCTTCATGATAATTTATATTTTATTAAAATAAAATTTTATTATTTATATCTATACACTATTCTTCCTCTTGATAAATCATAAGGAGACATTTCTATCGCCACTTTATCACCTGGAAGGATTCTAATATAATGCATTCTCATTTTACCAGAAATAGTACCAACAATTTTATGCCCGTTTTCTAAACGAATACGAAACATAGCATTTGATAATGCCTCTTCAATGATACCGTCCTGCTTTATTAATTCTTGTTTTGCCATAATTCAATTTTCGGAGTGCAAAGATACAAAAAAATAAACAATGTTTCACATTTATTTGTAATTTTTCCAAAATTATTTTATATGACTAAAAATCATATCAAGACTTCAAGTAAAGGAACACTTTTCAAGGCACTATTTTTTTTGACTGCATCATCCACTAACCCATGATCAGAAAGAATATCTGCCTTTCCTTTTTTTACTGCTACAGTATGCTCATAATGAGCAGAAGGCTTTCTATCTTTTGTAATAATGGTCCAATGATCATCTAGTTGTCTAACTACCTTAGTCCCCATATTCACCATAGGTTCTATTGCGATAACTAAACCATCTTTCATTATGGCACCACGCCCTCTTTTACCAAAATTAGGAACTTCAGGTGCCTCATGTAAATTTTTACCCACGCCATGTCCAATCAAATCTCTAACAACACCATAACCATGCTCTCTTTCACAAAAATTTTGGATAGCATATCCAATATCTCCTATTCTTTTTCCTACAACCGCTTGTTCTATACCTAAATATAATGAAGTATAAGTAACACTTAACAATTTCATGACATCATCATCCACATCACCAACTGCGAAAGTATAAGCAGAATCACCAAAAAAGTCATTCATAATTACACCACAATCTACTGAAACAATATCTTTTTCTTTAAACTCGTAATCGGTTGGAATTCCATGAACAACCGCTTCATTAACAGAGATGCACAAAGTTGCAGGAAAACCTCCATAATTTAAAAACCCTGGTATTCCTCCATTATCTCGAATAAATGTTTCGGCCTTTTTATCTATCTCTTTAGATGTAACTCCTGGTTTAATCAGACTTCCAACTAAAGACAACGTTTTACTTACCATTAATGCACTTATCCGCATCAACTCAATTTCTTCAGTTGTTTTATAATAAACCATAATTATTTTCTACACTAAGACTTAATGATTCAAAGAAATTACATTCCAGCACCCACTGTAGGTATTGAACTAGTTCTTCCTTGAATTTTACCAGATTTAACAAGACCGTCATATTTACTTAATAATAAGTAACTTTCGATTTGTTGTAAAGTATCTAAAACCACAGCAACTAATATTAGAAGAGAAGTCCCTCCAAAAAACATAGCAAAAGATCTATTGATTCCAAAAGCAGAAGCAAGTCCAGGCAAAATTGCGATGATACCTAATAAAATAGACCCAGGTAATGTAATACGAGAAACGATTGTATCAACATATTCTGCAGTACTATCTCCAGGCTTAACACCAGGAATAAAAGCATTTCTTTGTTTCAAATATTCAGCTTGTTGTTTTGGATTAACAATCAATGCAGTATAAACATAGGTAAAAACAACAATTAGAAGGAAGTATATAGCATTATAAGGTAGAGAAGTAAAATCACTCAAAGATCTCAAAAAAGAACTAGAACTTGCACTTGCCCCCATCATAAACTGCACCATAGTAGTTGGTAAAAACATTAATGCCTGAGCAAAAATGATTGGCATTACACCAGCAGCATTTACTTTTATAGGTAAATAATCTCTATTACCAGAAGTTGGTAATTTCGAAGCTCCACGACCTACCATTCTATTAGCAAATTGCAAAGGTATCCTTCTTACTGCTTGAACAATAGCAATGGTACCTAATACAACAAAAAACAAAGCAGCGAATTCAAATACCAATAATAATATATTATTTTCGATTTGAATTTGAAATTCAGAAATCAATGCAATTGGTAATCTTGCGATAATACCAACTGTAATTAATAATGATATACCATTTCCAATACCACGATCTGTAATTTTTTCTCCCAACCACATAGCAAATACTGTACCTGCCGAAAGGATAATTATATTTGAAAACCAAAATAAACCTTGTGGTACATTAGGGTCAACAGCACCTTGCGATGTTAAATATGCTAAGTAACCACCACCTTGAACCAAAGTAATAAAAATAGTCAAAACACGTGTCATCTGCCCTATCTTCTTACGACCAGATTCTCCTTCATGTTGTTGCAATCTTTGAAAATAGGGTACAGCAAATCCTAGTAGTTGAATAATAATTGATGCAGTAATATAAGGCATAATACCTAATGCAAATAAAGCTGCTTGTTTAAAAGCACCTCCTGTAAACATATTAATCAATCCTAAAAGGTCATTTGAATTTTGAGATCCCTTCATCAAATTTTCAGGAATAACACCTGGTAAAACGATAAACGACCCCAAACGGTAAACAGCAAGGATGGCTAAAGTAAAAAGAATTCTTTTTCTAAGCTCATCAATGTTCCAAATATTCTTTAATGTGGTAATAAAATTTTTCATCGAAATATTTTAAATAAGATTTATACTTCCACCAGCCTTTTCAACAGCTTCTTTAGCTGAGCCAGTACAAGCATGAACTGTAATCGCTAGAGGTTTAGTAATCTCACCACCTCCTAACACTTTAACTTTATCATTTTTCTTCACAATACCACATTCTACTAATGCATCCATTGTAACTTCAGACTGAACTTTTCAGCTATCGTTTGGAATCTATCCAAATTGATGCCAACATATTCAACTCTAATTGGATTTTTAAATCCACGTTTTGGCTAACGCATTTGTAGTGGAGTTTGACCACCTTCAAAATTACGTTTTTTGCTATAACCAGATCTAGATTTTGCACCTTTGTGCCCTCTAGTGGATGTTCCGCCATGCCCAGAACCTTGACCACGAGCAATTCTTTTTCTCTTTTTTACAGCACCTTTGGCAGGCTTTAAGCTATTCAAATTCATCTTATGATAACGTTTACGATATTTGACAAAAAATGTGACGAAAAAACATAAAAAAATTAAGCTTTTTCAACTTCTATTAAATGGTCAACTTTTGCAACCATTCCTAAAATATCAGAAGTAGTGTTATGTTCAACTACTCCATTAATTTTTCTAAGTCCTAGAGCAATCAAAGTTGCTTTTTGCTTTTTTGATGCACCAATAGAACTCCTTACTTGTTTTATTTTAATCTTAGACATATCAATTATTCTGACAGTTACGAATTTATCCTTCAAATAATTTCTCTAAAGAAATATTTCTAGCTTTTGCTACTTCATATGGTCCCCTTAACTTTTTTAAAGCATCAAAAGTAGCTTTAACAACATTATGCGGATTAGAAGATCCTTGAGATTTAGCTAATACATTGTGAATTCCTGCAATTTCCAACACAGCTCTCATTGCACCACCTGCAATAACTCCCGTACCTTCAGAAGCTGGTTTAATCAAAATTTTACCTGCACCATATTTCCCTTTCTGCTCATGAGGAATAGTTCCTTTCCAAATAGGGACTTTTACAAGATTCTTTTTTGCATCATCTACCGCCTTAGAGATTGCAGTTGAAACTTCTCTTGCTTTACCCAAACCGTGTCCTACAGTACCTTTACCATCCCCTACAACTACGATTGCAGCAAAACTAAAAGTTCGTCCCCCTTTAGTCACCTTAGTAACTCTATTGACTGTGACCAACTTTTCTTTTAACTCAGTTTCTGCTGGTTTAATCTTTTTATCGTATCTTTTTGCCATTACTTATAAATATTTGCAATATAAATTTTAAATTTTCACACCTGCTTCACGAATACCATCAGCCAATGCTTTAATACGACCATGATATAAAAATCCACCTCTATCAAAAACTAAACTATTGATATTAGCAGCCAAAGCTTTCTCACCAATTAGTTTACCAACCGCTTTTGCTTGTTCAATTTTGTTGCCATCCACAGATAGACCTTTCATGCTAGAAGAAGCAGCCATCAAAGTTTTTGCATTAACATCATCGATTACTTGACAATAGATAGTTTTATTACTTCTGAAAACAGCCAATCGAGGTCTTTCACTCGTACCTTTAACTTTTTTTCGTATTCTATAACGAATCTTTCGTCTAATTTCTTTTTTGGACAATCCCATTTTACTAAACTTTTAATATCAAAAATTCTAACCAGCAGTTTTACCTTGCTTTCTTCTAATCTCTTCACCCTTAAATCGAACACCTTTTCCTTTATAAGGTTCAGGCTTTCTAAATGCTCTAATTTTAGCAGCTATTTGTCCGATCAATTGTTTATCGTGTGATGTCAAAATAATGGTAGGTTTACTACCTTTTTCCATTACAGTTTCCACCTTAACTTCATCAGGTACTGAAAAATAGATTGGATGAGAATAACCAAGACCCAATTCTAACAACTGACCTTTATTAGCAACTCTATAACCAACACCCCATAATTCCAATTCCTTTTTATATCCTTCAGAAACACCAACAACCATGTTATTAATAAGAGATCTATATAGACCATGCATTGCACGATGTCTTATTTGGTCAGTAGGTCTAGAGACAGATAAAGTACCATCTTCTATGGATATAATTAAATCTTGATCAACTTGCTGAGTCAATTCACCTTTTGTTCCCTTAACAGTTACAAGATTTCCTTTACTAACTGATATTTCAACTCCTGCTGGTATGCTAATCGGAGCATTTCCTATTCTTGACATAACTTATATAATTTTATAGGTAAATTCTAGTAAACGTAACACAATAATTCACCACCTAAATTTTCTTTTCTAGCTTGTTTATCTGACATTAAGCCCTTTGATGTAGAAACAATACATAATCCCAAACCATTAATAATTCTAGGAATTTCAGTTGCCTTTGCATACTTTCTTAATCCAGACTTACTAATTCTTCCCAATTTTTTAATAACAGGTTCCTTAGTAGTAGAATCGTACTTCAAAGCAATTTTAATAATTCCCCTATTTGGAACAGAATCATCAAATTTGTATCTATAAATAAAACCTTGATCATATAAAATCTCAGTAATATGTTTTTTCATTTTAGACGTTGGAATCTCAACTACTCTCTTATTTGCCATTTGGGCATTACGAATTCTAGTAAGATAGTCTGCAATTGGATCTGTAACTACCATCAGTTTCAGTTTTAATTTTCTTATTTAATAAATTACCAGCTAGCTTTTGTTACACCGGGGATTTTCCCTGCCAATGCCATTTCTCTAAAAGTTACCCTAGAGATGCCAAACATTCTCATATACCCCTTTGGTCTTCCTGTTAGTTTACATCTATTATGTAATCTAATTTTGTTTGAGTTTCGAGGTAACTTATCTAATGCATCCCAATCACCAGCTTCTTTAAGCTGTTTTCTTAACTCTGCATATTTAGCGACCATTTTTTCTCTTTTTCGCTCTCTAGCGATAATTGCTTTTCTAGCCATGATATATTGCTATTTAATTATTTCTGATTTTTAAAAGGAATTCCTAAAGCCTTTAATAAAGCCAAAGCTTCCGCATCTGTATTTGCAGTAGTCACAAACGTAATATTCATACCTGTGATACGACTCACTTTATCTAAATCAATTTCAGGAAAGATAATATGCTCTTGAACACCGAAGGAATAATTTCCTCGCCCGTCAAAACTTCTATCATTGATACCTCTGAAATCTCTTACTCGAGGTAAAGCTACAGTAACTAATCTATCCAGAAATTCATACATTCTTTCTTTTCTTAAAGTAACTTTTGCTCCAATATTCATTCCTTCTCTCAACTTAAAGTTAGAAACAGACTTTCTTGCCACAGTTGGCACAGCCTTTTGACCTGCAATTGTTGTCATTTCAGCAACAGCAGTATCTACTAATTTTTTATCTTGAGTGGCATCACCTACACCTTGGTTTAAAGAAATTTTAACCAATTTAGGCACTTGCATTGAGGATTTATATTGAAACTGTTCCATCAATTTAGGAACAACCTCCTTATCATATTTAACTTTAAATCTTGGTACGTAACTCATTATTTTATAATTTCTCCAGATTTTTTAGAATAACGAACGATTTTACCGTCCACCAATTTTCTTCCAACTCTTGTAGGTTCACCTGATTTAGGATCAACCAACATAAGATTAGAAATATGCACAGATAAAGTTATATCCATAATACCACCTTCACTATTTTCTGATGGTTTCATGTGCTTTTTTCTAACATTAACACCTTCAACAACGGCTCGGTTTTTGGAAGGAATCACTTCCAACACTTTACCTTCTTTGCCTTTGTCCGCTCCAGCGATAACGATAACCATATCGTCTTTTCTAATTTTAAATTTTGGAGCAAATCGCTTACTATTTGTATTTTTTGACATCCCAATGATTTTCTAAAGCACTTCTGGTGCCAATGAAACAATTTTCATATAATCTTTCTCTCTTAACTCTCTAGCAACAGGTCCAAACACACGTGTTCCGATTGGATCCAAAGAAGCATTAAGTAATACTACGGCATTGTCGTCGAAACGAATATAAGAACCATCTTTTCTTCGAATTGCCTGTTTTGTTCGTACAACAATAGCTTTCGAAACAGTACCTTTTTTAACACCGTTAGGAGTAGCCTGTTTAACAGTTACAACGATAGTATCACCCACAGATGCATATCTACGCTTAGAGCCACCTAATACTTTTATACAAAGCACTTCTTTTGCACCGCTATTATCTGCAACTTTTAGCCTTGTTTCCTGCTGTATCATAATCTTTTATTTAAATATTTTGCAATAATTTTAAATAAGTCAAAACTTATTTTGCTTTTTCGATTACTTCAAGCAATCTCCATCTTTTCTTTTTACTTAGAGGACGTGATTCAACAATTTTAACCAAATCACCTTCATTACATGAATTAGCTTCATCATGAGCGGTGAATTTTTTATGTTTCTTCACAAATTTCCCGTACATAGGGTGTCTCAATTTTCTTTCGACGGTTACCGTAATGGTTTTATCCATTTTATCACTAGTAACTACCCCAACTCTTGTTTTTCTATTTGATGCCATTAGCAACTAAATTTAGAATTATTATCTATTATTATTTTTTTCTTCTTCTTCGACGAATTTTTGATCGTCCAGCCAATTCGTCTTCAGTAGCTTCCGCTAATTCTCTACGTCTTAGTTCTGTTTTTATACGAGCAATATCACGTCTAGATTCTCTTAATTCAAGAGGATTTTGTAATCCGTCCATTGCATGATCAAATTTATCTTCAAGATACTCTTTTTCTCTCTCTAGTAAGATTCCATTCAAATCATCCACAGACAAATTATGGAGTTCTATATTTTTTTTTGATGCCATTATTCTAAATTAAAATGTACTTGTCAAATTATTAATAATCACGTCTTACAACAAACTTAGTAAGCACTGGTAATTTTTGAGCTGCCAATCTCAACGCCTCTTTAGCAGTTTCAAAAGGTACACCATCCATTTCGAACATAATTCTTCCTGGTTGAACAGGTGCCACATAATGATCCAAAGCTCCCTTACCTTTACCCATCCGCACTTCAGCAGGCTTAGAAGTCATTGGCTTATCAGGAAAGATTCTTATCCAAACTTTACCTTCTCTCTTCATATATCTAGTCATCGCGATACGTGCAGCTTCAATTTGTCTATTTGTAATCATACCAAATTCCATTGATTTCAATCCAAATGATCCAAAAGAAATACTGCTTCCTCTATATGCAAGTCCAGTATTTCTACCTTTTTGCATTTTACGATATTTAGTCCTTTTCGGCTGTAACATTACTTAATTATTTATGATTTCGACCTTTCAACTTATGCTTTTTTCAAAAAGCTTGGCAAAGGTACAATAATTTTATTTAAAAGTCTAACTACGACGATTATTTCTACGTCTATCATTATTTCTTCTATCATTTCCTCTACCTCTCTTCTTATCATTTTTATTTCCGACGTTAGGCGAAAGATCTCTTTTCCCTAAAACTTCGCCTTTATAAATCCACACTTTAATTCCAATTTTTCCATAAATCGTAAGTGCTTCAACCAAAGCATAATCTATATCCGCTCTAAAAGTATGCAAAGGAGTTCTTCCTTCTTTAAACTCTTCAGACCTAGCCATCTCTGCTCCATTCAATCTACCAGAAACTCTCACCTTAATACCTTCACCTCCTGAACGACGACAAGCTTGAATAGCCATTTTAATAGCTCTCTTATAACTTATTCTCCCTTCAATTTGTCTTGCAATAGACTCACCCACAATATTAGCATCCATTTCAGGCTTTCGGATTTCAATGATGTTAATTTGAACATCAGATCCAGAAATTTTCTTGACTTCTGCCTTGATTCTATCCACTTCTGCACCTCCTCTACCTATAATAATACCAGGTCTAGAAGTATGAATGGTAATGGTAATTCTTTTCAAGGTTCTTTCAATAGCAATTTTAGAAATACCACCTTGATTAATTCTTGCCTTCAGATATCTTCTAATATTTTCGTCTTCGACGATATTTTCAGCATAAGCCTTTGTACCACTAAACCAGTTTGAATCCCAGCCACGGATGATACCTAAACGATTACCAATTGGATTTGTCTTTTGACCCATTTTAATTATTTTAAATTACTTTCAATTTTTTTATTCTTCAACAGCAGCAGCTTCATTAGAAGATACTTCTGCATCGATATTAACTCTATTTTCAACTACCAAAGTAACATGGTTAGTTCTTTTACGAATTCTATGAGCTCTACCATGCGGTGCTGGTCTAAATCTTTTTAAAGAAGTACCTCCATCAGAAAATGCAGTTTTAACATACAAATCAAAATCATCTGCTTCGTAAACATTATCATTTTTATATTCCCAGTTTGCGATTGCAGAAAGGAGAAGTTTTTCTAACAAAATACTAGCTTCCTTCTTTGAAAATTTTAGAATATCTAAAGCTTCTGTCACATTTTTACCACGAATTAAATCCACCATCAATCTCATTTTACGAGGAGACATTGGACAATTTTTCAGCTTAGCTACTGCTTCCATTTTATTATACTTTTATACTAGGGAAAAACCCCTATTTAAAAATTATTATTATTTCTTCTTACCACCACCGTGACCTCTAAAGTTACGAGTCGGTGAAAATTCTCCTAATTTATGCCCCACCATATTTTCAGTTACGAAAACAGGAACAAAAGTTTTTCCATTGTGTACAGCAATCGTTAAACCCACCATACCTGGATAAATCATAGAACTTCTTGACCAAGTCTTGATTACACTTTTTTTACCTGATTCTTGTGCAGCCTCCACCTTCTTAATTAATTTGTGGAATACATAAGGTCCTTTCTTAATTGATCGAGCCATTATTTTTATATTAAAATTATGCTTTAAAAATTATTTTTTCTTTCTTTTGGTAACTATCAATCTATTTGAATACTTATTCGGATTTCTAGTTTTCTGTCCTTTTGCCATGATACCAGTACGTGATCTAGGATGTCCCCCTGAAGCCTTACCTTCACCACCACCCATTGGGTGATCCACCGGATTCATTGCAACCCCTCTTACTCTTGGTCTTCTTCCTTTCCATCTTGATCTTCCCGCCTTTCCAGAAATTTCCAAACTATGATCTCCATTTGAAGTAGAACCAATAGTTGCTCTACAAGTAGAAAGAATCTTTCTAACTTCACCAGAAGGCAATTTCACAATAGCATACTTATCTTCTCGCCCCATTAAGGTAGCATAAGTACCAGCACTTCTTGCTATACTAGCTCCTCTTCCTGGTTGCATTTCAATTGCATGAATTACAGTACCAAAAGGAATCTCGCTCAAGAATAAAGTATTTCCTACTTTTATAGGTGCACCTAATCCAGAAATCACATCAGTACCTACTTGCAAACCATCTGGAGCGATAATATAAGTTTTAGTACCATCTTGATACTCCAACAAAGCGATAAAAGCAGTACGATTTGGATCATATTGGATAGATTTAACTGTTGCAGTCATTCCATCCTTATTTCTTTTAAAATCCATTATACGGTATCTTCTCTTATGCCCACCACCTCTATTACGGTGTGTCATTTTACCCGTTTTATTTCTACCACCCGTTTTTTTCAACGGAGCCAACAAACTTTTCTCTGGTTTACTTTCAGTAATCTCAGCAAAAGTATTTGCTACCTTATGTCTTAAACCGGGAGTTACCGGACTAAACTTTTTAACTGCCATTTTACAAAAAATTTATAGTTATCAGCAAAAGCTGTTAATTATTCTTCATCACTTCCGAAGAAGTCTAATTCTTCACCTTCATTCAAGGTTATTATAGCCTTTTTAAATGAGGAAGTTTTTCCTTTAACCAAACCAGTTTTAGTATTACGCACCTTGCTTTTACCAGGCATAATCAGTGTATTCACTTTTTTAACACCTACATTATAGGTATCTTCAACTGCTTTTTTTATTTCAATTTTATTTGCATCTTTATTAACTACAAAAGTATATTTACCAAATTTATCGGTCAACTTTTCAGTTTTTTCTGTAAATAATGCCTTAATTAAAATTCTCTTTTTCATTTCAATATACTTTCATTCCAAAAGGAATAATTATGAAAACATTTCTTTCATTGCTTGAATACTAGATTCGGCAAAAACTAAAGAACTTGATTTTAAGATTTCGTAAGTATTAATATCCTTTGCATTCATTACTGAAGCTTTTGGACAATTACGACTAGAAAGATATAAGGTCTTATCATAGCCACCAGTTACGAACAAAGCTCTTGTATCACCTAAGCTCAAATTGTTTACAATACTAACAAACTGCTTAGTTTTAGGAGCATCGAAAGTAAAATCTTCAATAATCATAATTTTACCTTCAGCCATTTTAGCACTTAAAGCAGATTTACGAGCTAAAGCTCTTACTTTTTTATTTAATTTAATACCATAAGTTCGTGGTCTTGGTCCAAAAACACGTCCACCGCCACGAAATACTGGAGATTTAATATCTCCTGCTCTTGCAGTACCAGTACCCTTTTGCCTTTTAATTTTCTTTCTAGAACCTTGGATTTCTCCTCTTTCTTTAGACTTATGAGTACCTTGTCTTTGATTTGCAAGATATTGCTTAACCGCTAAATATACAGTATGTTCATTAGGCTCAATACCGAAGATATCTTCTGGGAGCTCAATTGATTTTCCTGTTTTTTCGCCGTTTATATTAAAAACATCAAGTTTCATTATAATAAATTTTCTTTATTCTTCTTGAATTTATTTCTCAATTATAACATAAGCACCCTTATGTCCTGGAATTGCACCTTTCACTAAAATTAGATTTTTTTCACTCAAAACATCAATTACTTCTAAGTTAGTGATTCTTATTCTAGTTCCACCAGTTCTACCTGCCATTCTCATTCCTTTAAATACTTTTGCAGGATAAGAAGCGGCACCGATTGATCCTGGAGCTCGTTGTCTATTATGTTGACCGTGAGTTGCATCATTTACCCCTTTAAAGTTGTATCTTTTAACAACTCCCTGAAAACCTTTTCCTTTTGAGGTACCTGTTACATCCACATAATCTCCTTTTGCAAATACATCATCAACAGACAATGTATCTCCAAGACCCTTTGCTACAGGGTCAGCACCTTCTGGCACTATAAGACCATCAAGATCAAAATTTCTAAACTCCACTACTTTCTTTTTAGCAGTTGTATTTGCTTTTTTAAAATGCCCAACCAATTGCTTGGAAACATTTTTTTCTTTTGCATCTTCAAAAGCTAACTGCAAAGCATTATAGCCATCAGTTTCTGTAGTTTTAACTTGGGTAATCACGCATGGTCCCATTTCCACAATAGTACAAGCAACTTGCTTACCATCATCTGTAAAGATACTGGTCATACCTAATTTTCTACCAATTAATCCGTTCACGATAATTAGTTTTATAAATTAAAGACAAGACTTTTATTAAAAAAAGTCAAAATCCTATAAATTAAATTTAACTCGATTTACTACTTCCTAGTAGTGCACTTTTTAAAAGCAGCACGAAAGTAATAAAAAAAATCCACAAAGAAGAGATATATTACGTCAATTTGACTTGAATATCCACCCCGCTCGGCAACTCTAACTTAGACAATGCATCTACAGTCTTTTGAGTTGGCGTAAAAATTTCAATCAATCTTTTGTGAATTCTTAATTGAAACTGCTCACGAGATTTCTTATTGACGTGCGGTGATTTAAGCACAGTAAATATTTTTTTCTCCGTGGGCAGAGGAATCGGTCCTGCGACAACTGCACCACTATTACGTACAGTCTTCACAATTTTCTCCGTTGATTTATCTACCAAATTATGGTCGTAAGAACGAAGTTTGATTCTAATTTTCTGATTCATATCCCAGTTTATACTTTATTAATAATATAAATAGATAGCACCATCAAGATGGTAACTATCTATTGTATTCTTTTAACTATTTGCTTCTTCAATAATTTCTTTAGCCAATCCTTTTGGAACTGGACTATAATGAGAGAACTCCATAGTAGAACTTGCTCTACCCGCTGTAATTGTTCTCAATTCTGTAACATACCCAAACATTTCAGACAAAGGTACATCCGCTTGAATAGCGATAACACCACCTGTTCTAGTTTCTTGTCCCTTTGGCAATCCACGTCTTCTATTCAAGTCACCAATCACAGAACCAACATATTCATCAGGAGAAATAACTTCCAATTTCATAATTGGCTCCATCAACACTGGTTTACAAGATTTGGCAGCAGCTCTAAATCCTTCCTTAGCACAAAGTTCGAAGGCAATTGGTTTTGAATCCACACTATGCATTGATCCGTCAAATACTCTAACCTTCATACTATCAATATTGTATCCAGCTAAAATACCATTGGTCATCATGGCTCTAAATCCATCTTTAATTGGCTTCACATAATTTTTATCAATTGCTCCCCCAACGATTGCCCACTCAAACTGAAGTTTTTCTTTACCAGAAGTAAAATCTTCCGATTCTAAAAATTCTTCATCTGCAGGTCCTAATTCAAATTCCATATCTGCAAAAAGTCCAGATCCACCAGATTGTTTTTTCAAACGTTCTCTATGTTCTACGCTCTGTGTTAATGCCTCTCGGTAACTCACTTGTGGTTTTCCTTGATTACAATCCACACCAAACTCTCTTTTCAATCTATCGACAATAATCTCTAAGTGAAGCTCTCCCATACCACTAATAATGGTTTGGTTAGATTCTTCATCAAATCTCACTTTAAAAGTAGGATCTTCTTCTGCTAATTTAGCTAATGACATTCCCAATTTATCTAAATCCTTTTGAGTTTTAGGCTCAATAGAAATACCAATTACAGGCTCGGGGAAAGTCATACTTTCCAAGACAATAGGATGAGCTAAATCACAAATTGTATCTCCCGTTCTTAAATCTTTAAATCCAACTGCTGCAGCAATATCTCCAACTCTTACACCAGGAATTGCATTTTGCTTATTAGAATGCATTTGATATATTCGAGAAACACGCTCCTTTTTGTCTGTTCTTGTATTCAATACATAAGAACCTGCATCCAAAGTACCAGAATAAGTACGGAAAAATGCCAAACGTCCTACATATGGATCTGTTGCAATTTTAAAAACCAAAGCTGAAAACGGTTCATCTTCAGAAGGCTTTCTTAAAAGCGGCTCTTCAGTATTTGGATCAATACCTTCAATTGCTTCAATATCTAAAGGAGAAGGCATATATAAACAAACTGCATCTAACACGGCTTGTACTCCTTTGTTTTTAAAAGCAGAACCACACATCATTGGAGTCATACTCATATCTATAACAGCCGCTCTAACCGCTGCTCTTACTTCATCTACAGTAATTGACTCTGGATCTTCAAAGAATTTCTCCATCAAAGCATCATCATATTCAGCAACAGCTTCAAACAATTTTTCTCTATATTCAGCGACAACATCTACTAAATCTTCAGGAATAGGAACAACTTCATAAGTCATTCCTTTATCTTCATCATTCCAAATAATTGCTTCATTGGTGACTAAGTCAACCACTCCAACGAATGTTTCTTCCGCCCCAATTGGAATTTGTAAAGGCACTGCATTTGCACCTAATTTATCTTTAACGTCATTTACAACCGTAAAGAAGTCAGCACCTGATCTATCCATTTTGTTTACAAAACCAATTCTAGGCACTTTATATCTATCTGCTTGTCTCCAAACTGTTTCAGATTGAGGCTCAACCCCAGAAACTGCACAGAATAAAGCCACCACACCATCTAACACTCTTAAAGAACGTTCTACTTCTACAGTAAAATCAACGTGACCAGGAGTATCAATAATATTGATATCATACTCTTGACCATCCCAAATCCAAGTAGTCTTAGTTGCAGCAGAAGTGATTGTGATTCCACGCTCTTGCTCTTGCTCCATCCAATCCATTGTTGCAGCACCATCATGTACTTCCCCAATCTTATGACTTATACCTGTATAGTATAAGAC